>JBEGTN010000420.1:0-2777 GCA_041179405.1 Verrucomicrobiota bacterium | reverse complement strand
CATACCCGCTTAAAGTAGCTAATAAACAACAGCATACACTCTCTATGCGGCGAATAATCACCCTAATCGCCGCATAATATGCGGTGATTAGGCCTTGTATTCACCGCATACTATCTTAATCACCTTTCCATGCGGTATATCCATCAACGCCAGGAATGGCCTCATTTCACCTGGGACGATGCCAAACTAATGCCGACGCTCTTGGAGGTCCGGCACCGCCAAGGGCGTCTTCTCGGCCGAATGGAAGGGCTCGGATTTCGTTTTCGCTCCGAGGCCGCGTTGGAGAACCTCACGGCGGAAGTCGTCAAATCCAGCGCCATCGAAGGCACCGTCTTCGACCCCGCCTCGGTTCGCTCCTCCATCGCCCGACGTCTGGGCATCGAGGCCTCCGACCACGCCGCCACGAATCGCCACGTCGAGGGTGCCGTCGAGATGATGCTCGATGCGACCCGGAACTATTCCGAGCCGCTCACCGTCGGGCGCTTGCTCGGCTGGCAAGCCTCCCTTTTCCCGGGCGGACGAAGCGGCATGAAATCCGTTCTGGTGGGCCGGTGGCGCACCCCGGAAATGGATCCCATGCAGGTTATCTCCGGACCGATTGGCCGCGACACCATCCGCCGGAAGAACATTCACTTCGAGGCTCCGCCCGCCGACCGGCTTGCGGCGGAAGTGGAGCGCTTTCTCGAATGGTTCGAACGTCCCGACCCAACCGATCCCGTGCTTCGTGCCGGCCTCGCCCATTTTTGGTTCGTGACGATCCATCCGTTCGAGGATGGCAACGGACGCGTCAGTCGCGCGATCGACGACCTGGCACTGGCCCGGGCGGACGGCTCTGCCATGCGTTTCTACAGCATGTCCACCCAGATCGAATCCGAGAAAAAGCATTACTACCAGGCCTTGGAAAAGACCCAGAAGGGAACGCTGGACATCACCGACTGGCTTTCATGGTTCCTCGATTGCCTGGGTCGCACCTTGCAGGGAGCGGAAGCCTCGCTCGCCCGGATCATCCGGAAAGCGGCCACCTGGGAGTGGGTGAACCAGACCTCGACCATCAACGACCGCCAGCGCCTCGTCATCAACGCGCTCATGGACGGTGCCGAGGGGGATTTATCGACCTCGCGCTACGCCAAACTCTCCCGCTGCTCACTCGATACGGCGCTTCGCGACATCAAGCTCCTGCTCGATGCCGGCGTCCTGGCCCCCGGCCCGAGCGGTGGCCGTAGCACGAACTATAAACTTCAGCCTCCGCCTAAGACCAACCATGGGCTAAGTTGAGGCTGGAAAGTAGCAGGTAACGGCTCGCCCCTTTGCTCGACTGTCTCTAGCCGCAAAAGAACGCAAGGGGCGCAAAGAATGACTATTCCGCCTCCGATTGCAGAAATTGAGTTAAGCTCGGCAATTTTGGCATAAGTCTTTCTGGTGGTATATTTAATGCCTTCGCCAAAAGGTAAATCTCGTAGTCCGCGACCAAGCGGCGGTTGGATTCGATCTTCAAAATAGTCTCCCGTGCAATGTCCCATCCCATGAGCTGGCATTTTTTGGCAACTTCATCCTGCGTTAACCCATAATCATAGCGTAACTTACGCAGTATCGGACCAACAAGATTTTTTGTTGGATTTGCGGAACGAGACATATGCTCATTTGAGCATAATAAAGCTTGTCATCGTATTCCCATTTGAGCATGCAAATATATTGTGGTCCACGTTCGCAAAAACTAAGCCAATTTCTTTTTATGTTTATATATCATGATATTGAACATAAATACTTTATAAACATTTAGCATAATCTAGTAGTAACCAACACAGATAGATGAAAACCCAAATTTTAGGCGTCACGTTCTCAATCACGATGGCCACTGCGGCGCACGCGGCGCTCATCGCTTATGACGGCTTCAACTATGTCCCCGGACAGGCTATTACCTCACAAACTGGGTGGAGTGCCAGTGGCACAGGCGACAGCATTTTGGTCGCCTCAGGCAATCTCAGCGTAACGAATCTCCAGCCTTCTACGGGAAATCTTCTTACGTTTACGGGCGATGGAGCCGACGCCCGTCTTACGTTTAACTCGCAGTCCACAGATACATTTTTTTCGTTCGCCTTTAAGGTTACAGACTTGGCTTCACTTGATGCAACGGGCGGGTATTTTGCGTCGCTGAGTTCGACAAGCGCGAATTATGGCGCGGTCGTTTGGCTCCGTAGAAACGGGGGTGGTTTTGATATTGGAGGATCGAGCACACCGACAAGTGCAATCCAATGGAACACAAATGGAGGCAGCGGCTATGCAGTGGCGGCAACCCATTTTTTGGTTGGTAGTTACGAGTTCCGCTCTGGCGTAAACAACGATGTCACTAACCTTTGGCTATATCCAGAGCCTTTTAGTGGTTCGACTGCTTTTGGTGGTTCTGCTGGCCCATCGGCAATCCAAGTCGCAAACATTACTGCAACCGACTTGGGCGATATTTCAGGATTTATTCTGACGCAATTTTCCGCTACCGGCACACCAACAATGCAATTCGACGAATTGCGTGTTGGACAGTCCTACGGAGAAGTCACGCCAGTTATCCCTGAACCGGCAACCACGGCACTTTTGCTCGGCGGTGTCGCTATGCTTTCGACGGTTCGTCGGCGACTCAACCGGTCCAAGACGGCTTGAGGACGGTCGTGCCGTTACATAGATACATTTACCCCGAGCCGCTGGGACTACCCCAAAACGTCACGCCTCGACTTTTGACATCACCTCTCGCACCCGAGGCGCGGCGGCTATTTCTTCCGCGACGC
>JBEGTN010000419.1:0-4823 GCA_041179405.1 Verrucomicrobiota bacterium | reverse complement strand
GCGCAGGGACTTGTAGCGAAGGGTGATGTCCTTGAGCGATTTGTTCAGGGCTGTGCCGATGTGGACATCGCCGTTGGTGAAGGGGGGGCCGTCATGCAGGACGAAGGCGGGGGCGCCGGCGGCGGTGCGCTTCGCCTGGAGGGTGGCGTAGAGGGAGAGCTTTTCCCAGGCGGCCAGGCGCAGGGGTTCGCGTTTGGGCAGGTCTCCCCGCATGGGGAAATCGGTCTTGGGGAGGCTGAGGGTGTGCTTGAGATCGTTAGCCATGCCGGAAGTAAAAGGCGGCGGAGGCTACGAGGCACGGGGGGGGAGTCAAGGACGGCGCGCGCGCGACGTGCGAATGATCAAACGTCCTGTGGCAAAAACGAACAGGAAAAGCGGCCTGCCGGGACGCGCGGTGACACAGACGACGAGTCTCAGGAAGTGGCCCGGGCGGCTAGTTTTGCGCCGGCGGCGAGGCAGTTGGTCATGCTGATGCCGTCGCGCACGGTGCCGCCGATAAACAATCCGGGGTGTCGGGCTTCTGCGTAGGAGACCACCGCGAGGTGTTCGTCGTGGTTGAGTTTGTATTGCGGGATGGCGCGAGGCCATGCGGTAGAGCGGACGAAGACCGGCGAACTGCGCACCCCGAGCAGGGATGAAAGCTCGTTCTGGACGATAGGGAGGAGTTCCTCCTGCGGCAACCTGGCGAGGTCCGGGCGGCGTGAACCGCCCACCATGACGGTGAGTGCCACGTGATCGGTCGGGGCGCGACCGGGGAAAAGGGTGGAGCTGAACAGGACGCCGAGCAGAGAGCGCTTTTCGACCGAGGGGACGAGCGCGCCGAAACCATCAAGCGGGTGCGCTACATCGGCACGACGGTAACCCAAGAATAGCGAGGTGACCGGGGGGTGTTCGAGCGTGTCGAGCGAGGCGAGCGAGGTGGGCAAGCCCGGGGCGCCGATGCTGAGTTTGGCCAGAGCTCCCGCAGGGAGAGCGAGCACGATCCGGCCAACACGCTCCGTATTGGCCGTGCCGTCGCGGTTCCAGCGGATGAGCCAGGTGCCGTCGGGCTGGGGGAGCAAGGCTTCGACTTTGGCTCGCAGTTCAAGGCTACCGGCGGGTAGAGAAGCGACGAGGGCGCGCGGCAGGGTCGCGAGACCTGATTGGAAACTGATGATGGGGGCGGGACCGGCGGGTTCTCCGCGGGCTCGCTTGGCCTTGGCACCGGCGAGCTGGGCGCGGATGAGGGAACCATATTCGTGCTCGGCCTGCCAAAGGGCGGGGAAGGCGTGGCGGGCGGAGAGTAGGTCGGCGTTGCCCGCGTAGATGCCGGATATAAACGGATCGAGTGCGTAGGTGACGAGTTCGTCGCCGAAGTGTTCGCGGATGAAATCGGAGAGAGGCAGGTCCTCGACGCGCGGCAAGGGGCGGCGGGTGAGTTCCGCGAGGAGCTTGATCTTGGTGCGGAGGGAGAAAAACGAGGACTTGAGAAACGCTGGCGGACTCGTGGGCATCGCGCGCAGCACTCCTCCGCGCACGATGTAGCGGTTTATCGCGGCGGGAGAGGCGGCGAGACGCTCGGATTCCAGGCCGAGGGTGGCGAGCAGGCTGGCGACCTCGGGGTTTTCCTGAAGGGAATTCGGACCGGCCTCGATCAACCATCCGTCGGGATGGACTTCGGTGCGCAGCGCGCCTCCGGGGGCGGGGGCGGCCTCGAAAAGGCGGACGGCGCGACCGGCACGCGCGAGGTGGTGCGCGGCGCTGAGGCCGGTGAGGCCGGCACCGACGACGGCGACAGGGAGTTGAGCAGAGGGAGTGTCCACGAAGCTGTCTTTGTTACACGAATGTGGCGAAGGATGCGCGGCGTTTATTGTGAAATCGTGCGCCAGCGCTTGGCGAAAGCGTGGGGCTGGGAGATTAGAGGGGCCACGCAATCGGAAACACAGGCAGGAATGCCTGTGTCACGCGGACGGTCAACGAAAGCCGGTGACGGTCTCCACGAGGGCGGACATGCACTCGATCTTGGCATCGGGCGTGATGCCGTGGCCGAGATTGAAGATGTGACCGGGCCGGCCGCGCATCGAGGTGAGCAGGCGGGTGGCCTGGGTGCGCACGATATCGGGCGTGGTGGTCATAAGCACGGGGTCGAGGTTGCCCTGAAGCGCGATGTTGGCTGGCAGGCCGGCGCGGACGGCGGCGAGGTCGGCGGTCCAGTCCACGCTGATGGCACGCACGCCGCAGGCGGCCTGGGCGGCGAGGTGGGGGGCGGTTCCCTTGGCGTAGAGGATGACGGGGAAACCGGCGGGCAAGGCGGCGACGAGGCGGCGAATCCACTGGAGCGAGGCGGCTTCGTAATCCGGACCGGCGAGGATGCCGCCCCAGCTGTCGAAGATCTGGATGGCGTCGGCACCGGCCTCGATCTGCATCTGAAAATAAGCGACGAGCGCGGCGGTGAGTTTTTCGAGCAAGGCGTCGAAGGATGGGCGGTCGGTGTAGAAGAGGAGCTTGGCACGGGCGAAGTCCTCGGAGGAGCCGCCTTCGAGCATATAGGTGGCGAGCGTCCAGGGAGAGCCGCCGAAGCCGAGGAGAGTGTGGCCGGTGGTGGCGACCTCACGCTTCAGGAGGCGGAGGGCGTCGCCGACGTAGGCGAGTTTATCGGGGACGGCGGAGGCGGGGGCGAGGGCGTCGATCTGGGCGCGGTTGTCGAGCCGGTAGGCCATCTGGATGCCGCCGGTGTCGCGGAAGGCGTAGGGCTGGCCGAGGGCCTCGGGGATGACGAGGATGTCGGAGAACAAGATGGCGGCGTCGAGGCCGGGGAAACGTTTGAGCGGCTGGAGGGTGACCTCGGTGGCGAGCTCGGGGGTGCGCACCATTTCGAGGAAGGACGACTTGGCCTTGAGCGCGCGGTATTCGGGCAGGTAGCGGCCGGCCTGGCGCATGACCCAAAGGGGAGGGCGGTCGATCGGCTGGCAGGCGAGGGCGGCGAGGAAACGTTCGCGGGAGGTCATTTTTTAAAGGGAATACTAGGCTAGATCAGCCCATTCACGGGGGCGGAGGAAATCGGTGTGGAGGCGGTGTTCCTCGGTGCCTGGGGCGGGGACGCGGCCGTAGTCCCAGCGCACGAGCGGCGGGAGGCTCATGAGGATACTCTCGGTGCGGCCGCCGCTTTGCAGGCCGAAGTGGGTGCCGCGATCCCACACCAAGTTGAACTCGGCATAGCGTCCGCGCCGATACAACTGCCAGTCGCGCTCGGCCTCGGTGGTGGGGGCGGCCTTGCGCCGGGCCACGATGGGGCGGTAAGCGGGTAGGTAGGCGTCACCCACGGCGCGCATCAGGGCGAAGGAGCGCTCGAAGCCGAGGGCGGAGAAGTCGTCGAAGAACACGCCGCCTATGCCGCGAGGCTCGGAGCGGTGCTTGAGATGGAAGTAATCGTCGCACCACTTTTTGAAGTGCGGGTAGTGCTCGGTTCCGAAAGGCGCGAGGGCGTCGCGGGCGGTGCGGTGCCAGTGGACGCAGTCTTCCTCGTAGCCGTAAAAGGGCGTCAGGTCGAAGCCGCCGCCAAACCACCAGGACGGCGCCGCCGCGGCGGTGCCGGAATGACCAATGCCTAATGTCGAATGACCAATGGGCGTCGACGCCGACGCAACCGGAGTTTTATCAATCAATGATTGACTAGTTGCCTTGGGGAGCGTTGCGGGGATGGCTGGGACGAAGGCGGGGGAGGCGTCGGGGGAGACTGCGGCGGACGCTGTCGGCTCGGTGGTGCAGAAGAAGCGGACGTTGGCGTGGCTGGTGGGGACACGGGGGTTGCGCGGGTGGATGACGAGGGAGACGCCCATCGCCACCCAGGGTTTACCCGCCAGCTCGGGCCGATGTGCGGTGGCACTGGGCGGGAGTTTGGTGCCGGTGACATGGGAGAAAGCGACACCGGCTTTTTCGAAAACCGCGCCCTCGGTCAGGATGCGGGTGCGGCCGCCGCCGCCCTCGGGCCGGGTCCATTCGTCGGTCCGGAAAGTTTCGCGGCCATCTTCATCCGCCAAGGCGGCGCAGATGCGGTCCTGGAGGTCGAGCAGGTAGCTTTTGACAGCGGCGAGATCGGGGGCGGTGGACATGGATGAGACGAAAGAATCAAAACAACACGCCGACGTAACGGCGCGCCAGTTTTATCCCGCAGGTAACAGACTTTGATTTGAACGGGGGGGCTTGACGACTTTGCTAGGGTGGCGGGGCTCGACAGCGGGAACGGGATGCGCGATGCCTTGTGGTTCGTGCGCCGGTTTACGCCCGTGCGCTCCCTCCCTTGATGAACACCAGCGATCTCGCGACCCTCGTTGCCACCGGCTTTCCGGTGGCATTCTCCCATGCCGTGCTGCCGACCCATTGGCTGCCTTTCGTGCTGGTGGCGCGGGCGCGGGGCTGGAGCGAAGGCAAGACGATGGGCGTGGCCCTCGCCGCCGGGATCGGGCACGTGGCGCTCACCTCGTTACTCGGTCTGGTCGTCGCTTGGTTCGGGTCCAAATTAAACGAGCACTTCGGCGATAGCTTTGAAAAAGCGGCCGGCGGGTTGTTGCTCGCCGTGGGGGCCTATTTCGCGGTGCAACAATTGCGCGGGGCGGGGCTGCAACATCACCACCTTCCCGGCAGCCACCACCACGCCAACGAGGAGTGCGGCCACGAAAAGGCCGAGAGCCATCTGGAGCACGAACTGCGCGAGAGCCCGGTGGTGACGGACAAACGCAGCGATTGGGCGGCGATCAGCGGCCTGCTCGTGATGCTGACACTCTCCCCCTGCGAGACTTTTCTGGGGGTGTTTTTATCGGGAGTCCGCTTCGGCTGGACCGGCT
>JBEGTN010000418.1:0-6111 GCA_041179405.1 Verrucomicrobiota bacterium | reverse complement strand
GTCGAGGTCAACGCCTGGGCCGTGGTGCCCGGCCGCCAGGAGCAATTGCCCGGAGCCGCGCTCGGCTGGACCGCGAACGGTCCGATACGCACTCGTGAAAACGATGCTCACGGAACCATGGCCGACCAGCCATTCTTTCTCGTTGTCTGGCGTCTGGACGAAGCCGGTCGCGAGGCGGGTGAGGGACCGCTCTTCTGGCAGGGGCGGCTCGGCGTGATGCGCTTTGATCGCCCCTGGACGCCGCTTCTCGTGCAGTGGGCTCGGGATCTGCGTCAACTGCTGCAAAACCGCTACCGCATTTAACCTGTTCCGCGCGCTCCCTCAACATGTCCGCCCCGTTACTCGACGTCCGCCGCACGGAAATCCCCGCCAGGGAGAAATTGCCGACCGGGCTCGATGCGCTCGTGCATCGCGCCCATGGCAGCTGGCGAAGCCGCGCGTCCGAGGGGCGGCTTTTGCACGAACAAGCTATGCGCCTTCACGCCGAAGGGGCGGCCCTGGAGCAGCTCTCGGATTCGGAATTGCGCACCCGCATGTTGGAGCAACGCCAACGCTTGCGCCGGCTCTCCGACGCCCGCTGGGCGGACGGGTTTGCGGATGCCCTGCCGCTCGTCGCCGAGCTTGCCCGCCGCCACCTGCATCTCCGGCCCTATCCGGTGCAATTGATGGGCGCACTTGGTCTTGCCCGCGCCCGCCTGGTCGAGATGGCCACCGGCGAGGGTAAAACGCTCACCATCGGCCTCGCCGCGAGCTTGATGGCCTGGCGCGGCCGGCCGCTTCACGTGGTGACCGCGAACGACTACCTCGCCCAGCGCGATGCCGCGACCAACACCGCGCTTTTCGCCGCCTGCGGAGTGCGCGCCGCCTTCGTCACTTCGGAGTCGAAGCCCGATGAGCGACGCGAGGCCTATGCCGCCGATATTGTTTACACCACGAGCAAGGAGATCGTCGCCGACTTCCTGCGTGATCGCATCGTGCTCGGTCCGCTCGCTGATCCCGGCCGCCGCACCGTGGCCCGCCTCATCCGTCCGCGCGGCACCGCCTCGCCCTCCGATCACATCGTGCAACGCGGCCTCCACACGGTGATCGTGGACGAAGCGGACAACCAGCTCATCGACGAAGCAGTCACCCCGCTTATTATCAGCCGGCCGCAGGAAGACCCGGCGATGGTGAAGGTTTGCCAGGCTGCTGATCGTCTCGCCGCAGGGCTTTTGCCCGGTGAGCACTACGAGGTCGATGCGCGTCACAAAGAAGTGCGGCTCCTGCCCGCCGGCCGCGAATTAATCGTCGTCTGGTGTGAAGAGGCCGGCCCCGCGCGATTCCATCAACCCGCCTGGATCGGCGCGCTCGTCGTGCAATCGTTGCAAGCGCGGCATTTTTTCCTGCGCGACAAACAATACGTCATCGTGGACGGCAAGGTTATCATCGTGGACGAGTCCACCGGCCGGCTCATGCCAGGTCGCTCCTGGCGTCTCGGCCTGCATCAGGCGGTCGAAGCCAAGGAGGGGGTCGAGATAACGCAGCCCAACGAGTCGCTCGCCCGCCTGAGTTTCCAGCGCTTTTTCCGGTTGTTCCGTCACCTCTCCGGCATCACCGGCACGGCCGCCGAGGCGGCACCCGAGTTTTGGCGCGTTTATGAGCGGCCCATGCTCATCGTGCCGCCGAACCGGCTGAACCGCCGGGTCAGTTTACCTCCGCGTTATTTCGCCACCGCCGCCGCCAAATGGGCCGCCGTGGTCGAGGAGATTGTCCGGCTGCACGATGAGGGCCGGCCGGTTTTGATCGGCACCCGCAGTGTGGCCGCCAGCGAGCATCTCGGGCAGCTGCTCTCGATGAAGTTTTTGAGCTTCGCCCTGCTCAACGCCCACCGTCACCGCGAGGAGGCCACCATCGTGCATCTGGCGGGCGAGCCTTACGCCATCACCGTCGCCACCAACATGGCCGGACGCGGCACCGATATTCGTTTGGGCAATGGTGTGGCCGCCGGCGGTGGCCTGCATGTGATCCTGACCGAGTTGCACGACTCCGCCCGCATTGATCGCCAGTTGCAAGGTCGTGCCGGACGTCAGGGCGACCCCGGCAGCACCCGCACCTTCGCCAGTCTCGAAGATGATTTGGCCGAGCGGTTCATGCCGAGGCTCGTTTTAAAAGGGCTCAGGCGTCTTATCCCAGCCGGGCAAACCGCGCCGCTGGAGGGTCGTAGCGCCTCCCTCGTAGGCTGGTGGCTGCGCCGCGCCCAACGCGCCGCCCAAGCCCAGTCGTTCAGGCAACGGCGCATCGTGATGCAGCAAGACCAGCAACTCGCGGAGGCCTTGATTCCCGGTCGCGGCCCCGACTCGTTTTAAGCGCCGGTCACGTTGCTTCCGTCGCTTGCCATCGTTTAAGTAAAGGGCAATGTCGCAAATCATGGGCAATTTCAGTCAAGCACGTTTTCGCTTCGGCGTGCTGCTGCTTTTGGTCCTTTGGCATGGGCTGGCGGGATTGCGGGCCGCCACCGACTATGTTTCGCCGCCGTGGCAGGTGGATACTTTTGCGGGTTACACGGGATCGGGCAGTGCGGACGGCGTGGCCCTGTCCGCCACGTTTAACGAGCCCTCGGGTATCGCCCTCGATGCAGCGGGCAACGCCTACATCACGGATGCCAAGAACTCGACCATTCGCAAACTCAGCCCCGGTGGCATCGTAAGCACGGTGGCTGGCAACCCGGGTGTGGCCGGCATCGCCGATGGGGCGGCGGCGAGTTCACTCTTCAACCTGCCCTTTGGCCTGGCGGCGGCGGCGGATGGAACATTGTTTATCGCTGATACGGGCAACCATTTGATCCGCAGGATTACGTCGGCGGGTGTCGTCTCCACGTTGGCCGGCAGCGCCGGTATATCAGGCTCGACCAATGGCACCGGAGCTGCGGCCCGGTTTACCTCACCGACTTCCCTCGCATACGATGCCACCGCGGGCGTGCTCTACATCACGGATACGGGAAACAACACCGTTCGCAGCCTGGTGGTTTCCACCGGCGTGGTCGCCACGCTGGCCGGCACTGCGACGACCACTGGCTCCACCGTCAATGCCAGCGGCGCGAGCGCCCGGTTCAACAGTCCCATCGCCATCGCCCTCAACTCCGCCCGCACGCTTTTGTATGTCGCCGAACAGAGCGGGCAGACGATCAGGCAGATTGTGATTTCAGGTGCCGTGGTCACCACGATTGCCGGCAGTGCCGGCACGGCTGGCTCCACGGATGCCACGGGCACGAGCGCGCGTTTTGATCAACCCAAGGGTCTCGCGCTGGATGGCGCTGGTTACCTTTATATTTCCGAGGCCAACGCCTGCCGGGTGCGCCGCTTGCAAATCTCGAACAACCAAGTGACCACTCTCGCCGGCGCTTATACGACCCCAGGCAGTTTGGATGCGACCGGCACCGCCGCCCGCTTTAATCAACCATCCGGGATCGCCTACGACTCCGCCGGCGCTCGTTTGCTGGTGACCGATGCGCTTAATGCACAGCTGCGAGCCCTGAATGTTTCGACCCTTGCCGTTACCACTCTCGCGGGTCCGCCGATCAGTAAAGGCTCTGTCGATGGCACGCGGGCGGCCGCACGTTTTCGGGGCCCCCGCCACGTTGCTCGTGATAACGCCGGTAATCTCTACATCGCCGACCGCGATAATCATACCCTGCGCAAAATCACGTCCGCTGGCGTGGTCACGACCTTGGCGGGGCTTGCGGGCACGGCGGGCACGGTTGACGCGACGGGAAGCGCGGCGCGTTTTAACCAACCGGTTGGCGTCGCGGTGACGGGTGACGGGTCGCTTATTTATGTCTCGGAAGCGAGTGGTCAGGTGGTGCGCCAGGTCACTTCCACCAGTGTAGTCACGACGCTGGCGGGCGGAGTCGGTGCAGCGGGCGCCGTAAATGGCACCGGGACAGCCGCCCGTTTTGATCAACCGGCCGGTCTTGCCCTCGATGTGGCGGGCAATGTTTATGTCGCCGATTTTGGTAACCATGCCATCCGCCGTATTACTCCTGCGGGAGTGGTGAGCACCTTTGCCGGCACTTTGCATTCATCCGGCTCGGCGGATGGCGACGGCGCCACGCTCGCGCGGTTTCAGTCGCCCTTTGGCGTGGCTTGTGACGCCAGCGGCAATGTTTACGTCGCCGATTCCTACAACCAGACCATCCGCAAAATCACCGCCTCCGCAGTCGTCAGCACCTACGCCGGCTCGGCCGGGCTGACCGGATCGACCGATGCCGCCACTGCAGGCGCGGCGCGTTTTTTCTACCCCTTTGGGGTGGCCGTGGATGCCGCGGGCAAGGTTTACGTCGCCGACTATGCCAATCACTTGATTCGACGGATCGAAATCACCGGGGCCGTCAAAACCATAGCAGGCACTCCGCTCGCTGGCGGTGGCGATGGCGGACTGGCGTCCTCGGCACGTTTTCGCAACCCGCAGGGAATCGCGGTATCGCCTGATGGTGGCACCCTCTATGTTTCCGATACGGAAAATAACGCGATCCGCCTGCTCTATCCGGCTCTGGCGCCGGATATTACCAGCCCCCTGATTGCAGCCGGAAATGTCGGCGTAACCTTTTCAAACTACACCATCACCGGTTCGCGTTTCCCGTATTTCTTTGGCGCGACGGGATTGCCGCCGGGTTTGGGCGTGAGCACGTCCACCGGGTTGATCTCGGGCGTGCCCTACCAAGCCGGCACCTTTAGCGCCACGATCACCGCCGAAAATGTAGGCGGTATCACCGCCGCTACGGTTGTTTTTACGATCGGTAAAGGCAACGCCTCCATCACGCTGACCAACCTGAACCAGCCTTACGATGGTGCAGTAAAAACACCCTCGGCCACCACTTTGCCGTCAGGACTGGCGGTGACTTACACTTACAACGGCAGCGCGACCGCGCCGAGCGCCTACGGCACCTATGACGTGATTGCGTCGATCAACGACGCCAATTATCAAGGGACGGCGACTGCCACGATGCAAATTAGCGCCCCGGTATCCTGGAGTATTAACACGCTGGCGGCCTCGGGAATTTCAGCGCCTGCCGGGATGGCGGTCGCCTCAGATGGCTCTCTCTATATCGCCGACTCGGCACGGCATGTGATTTTTCGACGGACCACTGCTGGAGTTATGAGTGTTTTTGCCGGGATGCTGAACATTCCTGGTTATGTTAATTCGACCGGAACCAGCGCCAAGTTTAACACCCCCTCCGCCCTCGCCTTCGACGGTTCTGGCAATCTCTATGTAGCCGATTCCGGTAATCATCGTATCCGGCGAATCAGCACAACTGGTGCGGTTACGTTGGTTGCGGGCAGCGGGTCTCCCGATGCTTTCGATGGCACCGGTGCCAGTGCCGCCTTCAATTTTCCTCTCGGACTTGCCCTTGCCCCCGGAGGCGATCTTTTTGTAGCGGACAGTGGTAATTACGCACTGCGTCGCATCGTGCTTTCCACCGGCGTCGTCACAACCTTTCAGACCAGCAATGGTTTGTTTGATCAGCCAGCTGGGCTCGCAATAGCCTCTGATGGAACTATTTATGTGGGTGATGCCGGAGCAAATAACCTGTGGCGCATCACCTCTTCCGGCACGGCTACCTTGCTGGCCGGGAGTGGTTTGGGTATTTCGGGGTCAAGTGACGGCACGGGCTCCAATGCGCTTTTTTACTCTCCGCGTGCGCTCGCCCTTGGTTCAGATGGGCTGCTCTACGTAAGCGACTCATTTAATCATACCCTCCGGCGGGTTAATACGGCGGGCCTCGTCACCACTTTGGCAGGGTTGGCCGAGGCATCCGGAACGGCTGATGGCTTCGGCGCCTCGGCGCGCATGAGCGGTCCATCAGGGCTCGCTTTCGCCTCCAACGGAACTCTTTATATCGCTGACACAGATAATAGTCTCATACGACTCGCCACTCCACCGCCCATTGTTCCCGTCATTGCGGCCCCGCCTTCCATTATTTTGACCGAGGCCAGTGTGTTATCTGGCTATAGTTTTACTGCTACCGGTTCGCCTACCGTATACGCAGCGACTGGTTTGCCACTGGGTCTGACGCTTAACCCCTCCACCGGTGCCATCACGGGAACGCCGCTCGACTCCGGTATTTACGCAGTA
>JBEGTN010000417.1:0-2800 GCA_041179405.1 Verrucomicrobiota bacterium | reverse complement strand
TGGTGCCGCTCTGGATGTATCCGCTCGCCCTCGCCTGCGGAAACACCTTCGTCCTCAAACCCAGCGAGAAGGTTCCCCTCACCGCCATCGCCCTCATCGAACTCCTCGCCGAGGCCGGCCTGCCCAAGGGCGTGCTCAACCTCGTCCACGGCGGCAAGGAAGTCGTGGATACGCTCCTCACCCACCCCTCGGTCAAGGCGATCTCCTTCGTCGGCTCGACGCCCATCGCCAAATACATCCACGAGACCGGCACCCGTCATGGCAAACGCGTCCAGGCCAACGGCGGCGCAAAAAACTACATCGTCATCATGCCCGACGCCGACATGGGCAAGACGGTCGAGAACCTCGCCACCGCCGCCTTCGGCTGCGCCGGCGAGCGCTGCATGGCCGGCTCCACCGCCCTCGTCGTCGGCTCCGCCGCGCAAAAGCTCCTGCCCGACCTCGTCTCCGCCGCCGCCGCCATCAAGGTCGGCCCCACCGACCGCGCCGCCCAGCCGCACATGGGCGCCGTCATCACCGCCGCCCACCGCGACCGCGTCGCCGGCCTCGTCACCACCGGCGAAGCCGAGGGCGCAAAAATCCTCCACGACGGTCGCGCCCTCCGGGTGCCCGAAGCCCCGTCCGGTTTCTACTTCGGCCCCACCATCGTGGACAACGTGCAGGACCACATGGCCCTCGCCCGCGAGGAGGTTTTCGGCCCTGTCCTCAACGTCATGCGTATGGACGACCTCGACGCCGCCATCGAGACCGCCAACCGCTCCGCCTTTGGCAACGGCGCCGCGATTTTCACCAATAGCGGCCTCGCCGCCCGCGAGTTCAAGCACCGCGTCAAAGCCGGCATGGTCGGCATCAACGTTGGCGTGCCCGCCACCATGGCCATGTTCCCCTTCACCGGCTGGGACGACTCCTTCTTCGGAGACCTCCACATCCAAGGCAAGGAAGCCGTCCAATTCTACACCCGCCAAAAAGTCGTCAGCACCCGCTGGTTCTCCGAGGGCGTCGGTGACGTCTGGAAGAAATGAAACCCAAGTTCACCACAGAGACACAGAGGCACGGAGAAAACCGGCCTCACGCCTTTTCCGAGCCTCTGCGCCTCTGTGTCTCTGTGGTGAACTATTCCGTCCCCTCCCTCCCATGAGCCTCCTCATCCGCCACGGCGAGATCATCACCGCCACCGAACGCTACATCGCCGACATCTTTATCGCCGACGAGACCATCACCGCCATCGGTCCCGACCTCTCCGCCCGCGCTGACGCCTCCACCGAGGTCATCGACGCCACCGGCAAGTATATCTTCCCCGGCTTCATCGACCCCCACACCCACATCTACCTGCCCTTCATGGGCACGTATTCGAAAGACACCTACACCACCGGCACCCAGGCCGCGCTCGTCGGCGGCACCACCACGATCTTCGACATGGTCTGCCCCTCCCGCGCCATGTCCGCCAAGGAGGGCTTCGACACCTGGAACGCCCAGTCCGCCGGCAAAGCCTGCTGCGACTACACCTACCACATGGGCGTCACCCGCTTCGACGCCACCGCCGCCGACCAGCTCCGTGCCATCGTCGCCGCCGGCGTCTCCTCCTTCAAAATCTTCCTGGCCTACAAAGGCGCCTTCGGCATCGACGACCCCGAGCTCTACGCGACCCTCAAGCTCGCCAAGGAACTCGGCGTCATCGTCACCGCCCACTGCGAAAACGAGACCCTCGTCTTCGAGCGCCAAAAAGAACTGCTCGCCGCCGGCAAGACCGACCCCGCCCAGCACCACGAAAGCCGCCCGCCCCTCGTCGAAGCCGAGGGCGTTCACCACCTCACCACCTTCGCCGAACTCACTGGCGCCTCCGTTTACATCGTCCACCTCAGTTGCGAAGAGGCTCTCAAAAAAGCCGTCGAAGCCCGCCTTCGCGGCGTGGATGTCTCGGTCGAGACCCTCATCCAATATCTGCTCATCGACAAAACCTACGCCGAAAAACCCGACTTCGAGGGAGCCAAGTTCGTCATGTCGCCCCCCCTGCGCGACGCCAAGAACCAGCCCGTGCTCTGGAACGCCCTCCGCACCGGCCTCATCCAGACCGTCGCGACCGACCACGCCCCCTTCGATTTCAAGGGCCAAAAACCCATGGGCGTGGCCGACTTCACCAAGATCCCCAACGGCATCCCCGCCCTCGAAGATCGCGTGAACCTGCTCTACACCTACGGCGTCAAAGCCGGTCGCCTCGACCTCCACACCTTTGTCAACGTCGCCAGCACTCAGGCCGCGAAGCTCTTCGGCCTCTTCCCGAAAAAAGGCACGATCCAGCCCGGCTCCGACGCCGACCTCGTCATCTACGACCCCGCCTATCGCGGCATCCTCTCCGCCGCCACCCAGACGATGAACGTGGACTACAGCGGCTTCGAAGGCTGGCCCATCGAAGGCCGCCCGAGCGTCGTCACCGTCCGAGGCGAAGTCGCCGTCCGCGACGGCAAATTCGTCGGCACCATCGGCCGCGGCAAATTCCTCCAACGCACACCCAATCATTTTTAGCCACAGAGCACACAGAGCTTCCGACACAGAGTTCACAGAGCCCAATCCTAAAACCGTATTCTCCGATCTCTTCCGTCCTCTCCGAAACTCTGTGCCCTCTGTGTCCGAGCTCTGTGCCCTCCGTGACTAAAAACTAACGCCTCCTTCGCATGTCATCCTTAAGCAACGCCGACCTCGCGCCGATCCCGGCCGAGCGTCGCACGTGGACGGTTTGGAACTACGCGGCGCTGTGGATCTCGATGTCCGCCTGCATTCCCACCTACATGCTCGCCTCGTC
>JBEGTN010000416.1:0-3322 GCA_041179405.1 Verrucomicrobiota bacterium | reverse complement strand
AACAACAGCTGCGCGCCCGCCGCCTCGAGGTGTTTTCCGCCCAGCGCGCACACCCGCAGTCCGGGCTGTTTCGCCCGCAGTTCCGCGACCATGCGCGCCGCGTGCTCGTCGCCCGAGTGTTCCCCGGCGACGACCAGCAAATCCACGCCACCGCCCGCCGGCGGCGAGAACCGAAATGGCAACGCCTTATCCACGGATAATTTCCTCGCGCTTCATGCCTTGCTTGGTCTTCGCGCCGCTTCGCGTCCCTTCGCGGTTAAAAACGCCCGTCTTCATTTCCGCGCTGCCTTGATCTGTTCCGTGATCTGGATCGCCACCTCGAGCGCCGTCTTGCCCAGTGCCGCGCCCACCTTTGGCTGGGTGCGCTCCGCCACGCTCTCCGTGAAGTGCGCCAGCTCCAGCTTCAACGGCTCGTCTTTCTCGATCGGTATCTCCTGCACCGGGATCGAGCTCGCATCGCCCGCCTTGGCCAGCCCCACCTTCAACTTCAGCCCATAGGTGATGAGGTCGCTCTTCTTCACCAGATGCCCTTTCTGATTCATAAAATCGAGGGACAGGTAGGCGTCGTCCTGGAAAATACGGATTTCGCGGTTTTTCTTCAGGCTCATGCGCGAGGCGCTCAGGTTCGCCACGCAGCCGTTCTCGAACTCGATGCGCGCGTTGGCGATATCCTCGGTCTTGGAAAGCACCTGGATGCCCACGCTATCGATCTTGCGGATCGGCGATTTCACCAAGGCCAGCACGATGCCGATATCATGGATCATCAAGTCCAGGACCACGCCGACCTCGGTGCCGCGCGGCGTGTAGGGCGCGAGCCGCTCGGCGGTGATGTAACCGGGGCGGTCGATGTGTTTTTCCATAAAACTCATCACCGGATTAAAGTGTTCGATGTGCCCGACCTGCACGATGCAGCCGTTGGCCTTCGCCGCCGCGAGCACGTTCTCCGCCTCCTCCAGCGTGGCCGTGATGGGCTTCTCGATCAATAGATGGCAACCCTGCGCGAGCAACGGTAGCGCCACGCTTTCGTGTTTGTCGGTCGGCACCACCACCGATACCGCTTCGCAGGCCTCGCCGAGTTCCTCGATGCTAGCGAAGCGGTGGCAATTATGGCGGGCGCAGATCTCCTTCGCGCGTTCGTCGTTGGCCTCGTAGATGCCCATGAACTCGACGTTGGGCAGGGCGGCGTAGATGCGGGCGTGATGCTGGCCGAGCGAGCCGACGCCGACCACGCCGCACTTCACCTTGGGTTTGAGGGAGGAAAAGAAATTCACGGGTTAAGAATGCTAGTGCTTGATTGCAGAAATAAGCGATAGAATGACGGAGTGATTTTGACTGCGGCCAAGGCGACGGGAAAGAAGGTGTGCCAGCGGCACATATCTTTTCCGGCAACGACGGCCCCAGCCAAAAGCACCCGTTAGACTAACGCTTATTTCTGCAATCAAGCACTAGGACTTGCCCGATGCGGGCGCGCGAGGCGAGCGGGATATGCGGCCTCACCTTCCATTGGGCCCGCCAGCCAGCCGACGGATAAAGCTGCACGCAATCGCTCAAGCCGCGACCGCGGCGATGAGGTGGCGGAGCTCGTCGTCCACGTCCTCGGGGCGGGCCACGGTGTGAGCGATTTCCTCGCGCAGGAGCTGGCGGTAGCGTTGGCGCAGGCGGTGGAGGGCCACGCGAAGAGCCGGTTCGGAGAGGCCGAGGCGCGCGGCGATCTCGGCCTGGGGCGCGTCGGCCACCCGACCGCCGAGGCAGGGGGCGAGCGCGTCAAAATGCTCGGTGCGACCGGCCGCGACTTGCTCGGCGCGCAAGCGGTCGGTGACGGATTGCAGCAGGGTGAGCGCCCAGGCACGGTCGAAGGCGCGGTCGGGCGCCGGACCGGTGTCGGGTGCGCCCTCGATTGCCCGGTGGTGTGCCTCGGCATCGAGTTGCGGACGCAGGGCGGCCCCGCGCTTGGCGGCACGCTCGTGGTCACGCAGGTCGGCGAGGTGGTGGTTGAACGAACCGAGGAGGAAGGCGCGAAACCGGCCGTGCTCGCGGCGCACGGTGGCGAGGGAATCGAGCCGGAGCAGTTTTGCGAAAAAACCCTGCACTGCGTCCTCGGCATCAGGCGGAGAGAGGCCGCGACGCAAGGCGTGGGCGAGCACGGGCGGGCGGTAGTGCGCGCAAAGATCGGCAAGCGCGCGCCCGGCGATGGCGGTGTCGCCCGTCCCCTTGCGCGCGGCGTCGAGGATGAGGCTCCAGCGGGTGGTGGCGAAGGAGGAGCTCAATCGAGAAATTCGGGCACGAAGACGGTGTCTCCGTCTTTTAGTTCTGGGCCGCGCGTTTTGGCCTCTACCATTTTAATGGTATTGAAGACAGATGAGGCGGGCTTTTCGCCAGCGGGGCCACGGGTCAATCGGACACCGGTTTTGTCGGCGAAACGGAGACACCCTTTGGCGGCAGCGATAGCATCGAGCAGAGTCGAGCCGGCGCTCAGGGTGTAAGAGCCGGGGGCATTTACCGCACCGAGGACATTCACCGTGATGGTCGCGGCGGGCGAGGCCGGCAGAGCGGACTGGTAAACGATGGCGTAGGCGCGGACGGAAGGTTTTCCATCGTCCACGCGCAGGGTGTAGCCGGCGGCGGTTTTCTCCAGAGTGGTGGCGTCGTGCAGGGTGACCTTCGGCTCTTTCGCCCAGTCGTGGCCGACGGCGGCAGCGACGTAGTCGGCCATCCGGCCGGTTTCCTTCATTTCACCTGATTGGACGGTGAGCACGCCGTCGGCAATGGAGACGCGGCCGGGTTTGCCATCGGGCGTGGTGGTGGCCCACCCGTCGGCGGTGTGGTTAATATCGATGGTCTCACCGGGGCCGACGATGGTGATCGTCTTGGTTTCTGGCGGGGCGAAGAGCAGCGAAAGGTAGATGAGGATTTGGAGGAGAGGATAGACGAAGTTCATGGCGAGAGGGCTTTATGAGTTAACGGGAAGGAACGAGGACGATCACGTGGTCGGAGAGGCGCGGGTTGATGGCCTGGCCATCGAGAATGGCGGCGAGGTTATACGCGCCGGTGTCGGCGGGGGCGTCGCCAATGAGGGTGACGACGCTCCAGTCGGCGGTTCGCAACCAGCCGTCGGCGGCGGCGAGGGCATCGAGCAGGGAGGCGTCGGGCCGGAGTGGATACGCACCAGGGCGGGCGACGGCACCGAGGACGTTCACGGTGATGCGACTGGATAGTGGAGTAGTATGGCCGCGCAAGCGGGCCCAGGCGAGGTCCACGGCAGCCTTGGCGGCGGCGACCTCGCTCTCAACTGCCTGCCCGACATCGCGACGCATGGTCGCGA
>JBEGTN010000415.1:0-2597 GCA_041179405.1 Verrucomicrobiota bacterium | reverse complement strand
CGGGGTGCGGGCGGCGAGGGCGGTGGCTTGGGCGTGGAGCAGGGCGGCGGACTGGAGCGGGGCGTCGGCTTCGTCGGGGAGGTCGGCGGCGAGGAGGGCTTGGGCGGCGCGGGCTTTGCGGCGGGCGAGGTCGCGGAGGGTGGCGAGGCGGGCTTGTTGCTCAGGGGTGAGCGGAGGCGGCGAGGATGGCGCGGGCGGGACGGCGGGGTCGGCGTCGAGCAGGGATCGGGTGGCTCGGGGAGAGAGGGTGAGCAGGCCGGCGGCGGCGAGGTGTTCGATGGCGGTCCAGGTGGTTTCGTCGATGACTTGGAGCACGGGGCGGTCGCCTCGCCATGGGGTGTCGGCGAGGAGGCTCGCGAGGATGGGGCGGGTTTCGGCGGCGGCGGTTTTGACGACGCAGAGGAGCGTGGGGATGTCGGGCTCGGGGGCGGGGGACGCGGGGTCGAAACGGCTCCGCCGTTCCGCTACGGTGTCGGCGGGGAGCCAGACTTCGTCGCAACGGACGAGGCGCTCGGCGAGGCGGGCACGCACGGTGGCCGCGAAGGCAGCGGCGGGGTCGGAGGCGGGTTGCGGGGGCGGGGTGGCGACGAAAGGGCTCCGCCCTTCCGCTACGGCCGAAGCGGTGGGGGCGAGGACTTGTTCGAGGCGTTTGAGGAGGTCCTGGCGGCCGCGTTTGAGGGTGACTTTTGAGAGGTCGCCTTCGCCGTCGAGGACGCCGTGGGCGAGTTCTTGTTTGTTGGCCAGGCTGCCCAACATGCCGTGCTCGATGGTGTTTTCGGCGACGAGGTTGATGACGGTGACGGGGCGGAGCTGGTTTTTGCGCCAGGCGCGGGCGATGCGTTGTTCGAGCTTGGCCGGGTTCCAGGGGAGGTCGCAGTTGATGACGACGCTGGCGTTCTGGAGGTTGAGGCCGACTCCCCCGGAATCGGTGCTGAGGAAGAGGCGGCAGGCGGGGTCCTGGCGGAAGGCGAGGATCTCGGCGCGGCGGCGTTGCTGGGGGACGGAGCCGGTGTGCCAGGCGTAGCCGATGCCGGCGGTGTCGGCGTGAGCGCGGACGCGTTTCAACATGCCTTCCCATTCGGAGAAGATGATGACTTTGACGTCGGGGTCGGAGAGGACTTCGTCGAGGACGCGGGCGATTTCGTCGAGCTTGGGGCAGTCGTCGCAGGTCTGGGTTTTGATGATGACGGGGGTGTCGCAGACCATGCGCATCATGGACATGAGGAGCATGAGCTGGTCCTGCTCCTTGGGGGTGAGGGGGCGGCGTTGGGCGATGGCGACGAGGCGGGCGACCTGGTCGGAGTATTCGGAGTAGATCTGGCGTTGCTCGGGGGTGAGGGCGACGAAGAGGTGGCGGTCGGTGCGGTCGGGGAGCTCGGTTTCGACGTGATGTTTGCGGCGGCGGAGGAGGATGGGGGCGACGCGGGCGCGGAGTTGGTCGAGGTTCTTGTAACCGGCGGGGCGGCCTTTGTCGTCGAAGGTGTAGTAGTCGCGGTTGAAGCGGAAGAGGGGGCCGAGGAGGGCGGGGTCGAGGAAGTCCACGATGGAGCGGAGTTCGTCGATGCGGTTTTCGATGGGGGTGCCGGTAAGGACGAAGGCGTAGCGGCTTTGGAGGCGTTTGACGGCCTGGGCGGTTTGAGTGGACCAGTTTTTGATGCGCTGGGCCTCGTCGAGGACGACGATGTCGGGGTGAAGGCGGGTGTTGAGGTCGAGGGCGTCGGTGACGACCTGTTCGTAGTTGGCGATGGTGAAGAAGGGGGGCGAGGGGTCGGCGTAGAGGCGGAGGCGGGCGGCGCGGTTGCCGTAAACGAGGCGGAGGGCGTGCGGGGTGAAGCGGTGGATTTGCTCCTCCCACTCGGTTTTGAGGGAGGCGGGGGTGACGATGAGCACGCGGGCGGCGCGGCCGAGGTGGGCGAGCAGGGCGCAGGCGGCGATGGCCTGGATGGTCTTGCCCAGGCCCATCTCGTCGGCGAGGAGGGCGCGCTCGGTGAAGGCGAGGTGGAGCATGCCCTCGCGTTGGTAAGGGAAGAGCGGATACAGGGTGACGTGCTCGGGGTGGCGGCCGGTGGTGACGCCGGTCTCGTAATCGCGGCGGAGGAGGCGGCGTTCGGAGGCTCGGGCGCGGGCTTCGAGCCAGGGCGCGACCTCTTGGGCGACGCGGAGGTCGGAAGTGGGTTGGCGGGCAAAGAGGGCGAGGGCGGACGCGGGGGTGACGTTTGGCTGAAGCAGTCCGGAGGGGTCGAAGAGGAGGCGCAGGCGGGCGGGGAGGTGGGCGAGATTGCGTTCGACGCGCAGGGTGCCGGCGGCGGAGTCGGGGACGACGTCGATGCGCGGGGAGCCGGTGACGCGGGCGGCGGTGAAGGCGGGTTTTTCGCGACGGGCGAGGTGGAGGAGGACGGCTTCGACGTGTTTGCAGGTGCCGAGGCCGTTGATGCGAAAATCGGTGCAGGTGCAGGCGTGCTGGCGGGCGTCGAGATCGCGGAGTTCGACTTGGTAGGCGAGGCCGCTGGGGGAGTGGACGGCGAAGTTGGAGAAGACGGGGTGGGCGGGGTCGAGGTTGACGACGCGGGCCTTGTCTTCGCGGGCGCGGAGGCGGC
>JBEGTN010000414.1:0-5809 GCA_041179405.1 Verrucomicrobiota bacterium | reverse complement strand
GGAAAGTCTGATACTCGTCGGGTTTATAGTTGAAGCCGACGATATCGACGGCGGTCTGGAAGCCGTTGTAGCCGGACCAGGTGTGGTTAAAGCCGGCGGTGATCGGGCGGGTGCGGTCCTCCTCGCGGATCAGGCCGGCGAGGCGGGTGGCGAGCTTCCAGCCGACGGAGTTGTATTGCTCGATGATCTCGTTGCCGATGCTCCACATCACCACGGAGGGGTGGTTGCGGTCGCGGCGCACCAAGGCGCGCAGATCGGCTTCGTGCCACCAAGGGAAATCGACGGAGTAGTCGTTTTTCTTCTTGGGCAAGGACCAAGCATCGAAGGATTCGGCCATGACGAGCAAACCCATTTGATCGCAGAGATCGAGGAGCTCGGGAGCGGGGGGATTGTGCGAAGTGCGGATGGCGTTGGCACCCATCTCGCGCATGATGCGGAGCTGGCGCTCGATCGCGTTGACGTTGATGGCCGCGCCTAGCGCACCGAGATCGTGATGCATGCAGACGCCGTGCAGACGGATCGGCGCGCCGTTGAGAATGAGGCCTCGATCCGGGTCGTTGACGAGGCTGCGGATGCCAAAGGGCGTCTCAACGCGGTCGATGAGGATGCCGTTTTTATACAGGGTGGTGACCGCCACGTAGCGACTCGGACTGGTCGGACTCCAGAGCCGGGGGGAGGGCACGGCCAAGTTGAAGGAAGTCTGGCGAGGCAGACCGGGCTTAACCTCCACCTCTTGCGGTTTGGCGGCGTTCACGGGGGCGGCGGCCGGCCTGCCTGCGGGATCGATTTCGTGCAGGGCTACACGGACGGAGATATTGGAGCGCTTGGCGGCATGGTTATCGATCTCGACGCGGACATCGACGGTGGCGGATTTTTCGGAGATGGCGGGGGTGGTGACGAAGACGCCCCACGGCGCGATGCGGACGGGGTTGGTTTTGACCAGACGGACGTGACGATAAAGCCCGGCGCCGGGATACCAGCGGGAGGATTTGGTCGGGTTTTCGAGGCGGATGACGAGCGTGTTAACCGCACCGGGGCGGGCGTAGGGCGTCAGGTTGAGCTGGTAGGAAGTGTAGCCGTAGGGCCAGCCGCCGACGAAGCGCCCGTTGAACCAGACGGCGGAATGCGACATGGCGCCGTCGATCTCGAGCGAAAGGTGTCGCCCGTCGTCGGTCGCGGGGAGGTCGAAGGTCTTGCGATACCAACCCACGCCGGTCCAGGGGAGCTTGCCGGTCTCGCCGGGCAGGGCCTGGTCGAAGGGACCTTCTATGGCCCAATCATGGGGCAGATCGAGGGCACGCCATGCGGAATCGTCGTAACCGGGCTTGATGACGGATAGCGACGCCCCTGGCTCAGGTGAAGCAGGGCGCGTATGGGGAGCGGGCAGATAGTTGGAGAAAAGATCAGTCTGGGGGAGCAGCCATGCCCGCAAAGCATCGCGGGAGAGATCGGTGCCGACAGGCTCGGGATCGTGGCGATGGAAGCGCCAGCCGGAGTCGAAGGGGAGAATCTCTCTTGCCGGTGACTCGGCCAAGGCGGAAACAGAAAATAAGCTGAGCAAGCTGAACGCGATAATAAGGCGATGCATCGAAGAGGTGTTTAAGCTGTTTTGAGGAGCGCTTAAACGGGCACCATTGTGTGCGGCCCGACCCGCTTCAACGTCCATCCCCGTCAGGAATGCGAACTTCGCCGAGCGGAGCGCTGGGGGGTATGGAAAAGTCGGCGGGACCGGACGGACTCTCGGGATTGTAGCGAGTAACTTCGGGGGCAATCCGGGCGGCGAGGGCGGGAATCGAGGAACGGATGCCCTCGACGACGCAGCGGGCGAGCTCGTAGGCGCCGTATGAGCTGAAGTGGGTGTCGTCCTTCACGTCTTTGGGCTGGCCCGGATAGGTGCCGGCGGGAAAGTGAACGAAGGCCTTTTTCGAAAGCTCGGTGCCGAGGGAGGAGATGATTTTGCCACTCATGGCGTGCAAGTCGATGAACGGGACATGTTGCTCATCCGCGATAAGGCGGACGGCGGCGGGATAATCGCCCAGGGTATCGTAGAGCAAGGTGCCGGTGAAGCGGCGTCGATACATGGAGGTGATGAGAACGGGTTCGCCGCCTTTCTCCCGGATGGCGGCGATGTAATCGCGCAGGCCGGAGGCGTAGGTGGTGTAGGCGCCGACGCCCTCGCCCGTTTCCTTTTGGTCGTTGTGGCCGAACTGGATGAAAACGTAATCACCGGGCTTGATGAGGTTCAGGATTTTTTCGAGGCGGCCCGCGCCGCGGAAAGTGGCGAGGGAAAGGCCGGACTCGGCGTGGTTGGCGATCGCGACGCCGGCAGGAAAAAAGCGCGGCAACATCTGGCCCCAGCCACACCAAGGCTCGCCCGGCTGGTCGGTGACGGTGGAGTCGGCGGCGATGAAAACGGTGAGCGCGGCATCGTTGCGGCGGATGTCCACGCCTGCGACGGCGGGGCGCTTGCCGTTGAATTCGAGGATGAGCTTGTTATCCCAACTGAAGGTGGCGAGCTCGCGTTCCTTGAGCATCACTTTGCGGCCGCCGGGAAGGACAGGGGTGCGGACGTTGACGGTGAAGCTGCGGGATGCGATCGCGTCCGGGCCGGCGGTGGTTTTGACCGACTCCAGCATGAGGCGGCGGGTCTCGGCCTTGACGGTGGTATCGGAGTCGCCGACCGGATCGCCGAGCAGAATGGTGACGTCGTAATTGCCCTCGGGCACATCGACCACAAAATAGAAAGGACGGTCTGAAACCAAGGCGTCGGCGCGCAAAGGATCTTTTGCCAGGGCGGCATCGCCGGCGGCGCTGGCGACCAGTCCGGTGGAGGGAAGCAGGCCGTAGCCGCGTGCGGCGGTGTAAAGCGTGTCCGGCGTGACGGCGGCGCAACCGGGGGCGACCGGGCCAAGGCCGAAGTCAAATTTCGTGACCGTGGGGGTGGCGGCGGACAGGGAGCCGGTTACGGCGAGGGCGAGCAGCAGATTGAGCAGGGGGCGGGTGGTTTTCATGTTTAAAATAGCGTTGGAGTTTAGGAGTTTTGGCGGGGATTTAAGAGGGACGGGTGATGCCTGGAGGCGGGGCGGCGGGTGTTTGTCGAGCGGAGGGGATGCGGTCGCCGACCAAGGCCAGCATCGCGATGGCGGAGAGGCCCCATTGGGAGGTGGCGTTCGTGCTCAGGCCGAAGTTTTCGTCCACCGGATTGAGCACGGACGGACCTGCTATGCGGGTTGATTTCAATTCGGATTTTACCCCGTATCCCGCCCGGCCGCCGTAGAACTCGCTCCAGGCGCGGGCGGCCAAGGCCGGATCAGTTTTCTGACTGGCGGCGTAGGCGGTCAGGCGGGAGTGGGCCTCCCAGAGATTGAGTTTGCCGAACTCAGCGCCGACGGCGGCCTTTTGCTCGGCGGCAGTGGCGTTGTAGAGGATGCAATACTGGAGCCAGGCGGCGCGGAAGGCGGGCACGTCAACCAGCTCGTTGAGCTCGATGCACAGCTCGGGCAAGCCGAAGACGGAGCTGAGATGGGACACGTTGATCTCACCATCGCGAACGAGGGAGAACTCGCCGGTATCGAGGTTGAAGGTGGCGCCGGCGGAGAGGAACCCGTGCGGCTGCGCCCCGATGGTGCGCATGCCGGCGACCAGTTTATCGCGGATCGCGGTGTTGCCGGTGCGCTCCCACTCGGTGAGCCAGGCGTAGGCGAGCGAGCCCCAGTCGGTGCCGAAGCCGACGGAGGCGGCGGCCCGGGTCGGGGGCGGGATGGGCTTGGTGCGAATCTTGCGAATCGGATCGAGCGTAAGAAACGCCTCGTCCGCGCCGACCAGATCCCGCATGAGGTCGCCCACGCGCTCGTCGGCGGTGAGGTAGTAGTAGAAACGCCGATACGCCACGGTGCTGATGCGAAGCTGCTTGGCCGAGCAACCCCAGTGCTGGACATTGTGCCGGGAGCCGAGGCCCTTGAAGCGGCCGAGGTGGTAGACATCCACCTCTCCGGTGTGCCGGGTCATGGCCTCGGCGAGGCGGAAGATATCGGCCCGGCCGGAACGAAGGTAGGATAACCAAAGCCAAAGGTCGGGCGAGAGCTCGGAGTTGGCCCAGGCGAAGCCGCCCACATCGTAGCGCCAGCAGTGGCGGTCCGAGTCGTAGCTATGCATGACGTCTCCGAAATCCCAAAAACCATACCAGCGGCGCTGGTCGATTTGGTCGAGGTAGGTGCGAAGCAGGAAGTCCTGCTGGTCTTCGATGCGTGCTTTGGCGGAGTTGGAACGGTCCGGCAGGCTCCAGGCGCCAAATACTCCGGCCGCCAGACAGTGTGCGGGGGCCGCGGCCAGTTGCGGCGGACGGCGAAGCGTTTCCGCAAAGCGGGGAAAGTCTTCTCTCGAGGGGGTGGCGGCGACGGCGCGAAACACCAGCTCGTGCGAGCGCGCGATGCCGCGCGGGGTGCCGAAGTCTTTTTCGTAGTCTTCGTAGGTGATGTTCAGCCCTTCGATCTCCTCGGCATGGCTGTCCATCGCCATGCCGTCGTGATAAAACCGCAGATCCATCGGAGGCGCTTCAGGCGACCAGAGCCAGACGGTGGCCTCGGCGAGCTCGGTGTGGGCGGAGCGGATGTCGAGCTGGCCGGGATACTTTTCCCAGAAGTCGCGGACCCCGAAGACCAGCCCGCCGGAAGCCCCGCCCACGTAGGCCAGGCCGGAGGCGCGGCGACCGGCGCCGGCCTTGATCCAGGCGTGGCCGGGCTTGGTGCGTTTGCGGATCTCGAAGCCGTCGGACGAAAGCTGGGCGAGCGTGTAGTCGCCCCAGGCGGGCACAAGCGCGAGGTGTCCTGAAACGGCTTTGGCCCAGGTGGAAATCGGCGGGGTGGGGAGGCCCGCGATCTGGGCCTTGCGAACGGCCTCTCCCGGATCGCGCCGCAGGCCGGTGATGCCCCGGACGGCCTCGGCAAAAAGTCCGCCGCCTTCGCCCGAGAACCGGACGTGGCGGTCGTGCGGAGCGTCTTTCATCGGCACATCGAAGCGCACGCCAAGCCCGGCGATGAAGTCCTTGTATTCGTCGCCATCATACACGAAGGAGTGCATGATACGGAGGGCGTCCCCGCCCGCGTAAAGGTAGAGGCGGACGGTGAAGGGCAGCCAGTGGCGGCCGGTGGCGGCGCCCACATGGTGGCCGTCTATGCGCACGACGGCGCGCACGGGACCGCTTTGCTCGACGGTCACGGAAAGGGTTTCGCCGCAGAAAGCCTCGGCGGGCGACACTTGGTCGGGCTGCTCTTTGCGCAGTGAAACGAGCCGGCCGGACCGCGCGATCTCATGTCCGGCGCGACGAATGGATTCGACGAGGCGCGGACCCTTGCGGGGCACGGTCACGCAGACCAGGCCGTTGTCGATTTCGACTTTATCGGGTGTTGCACGCACCGTGACCGCTGACGGCGGAGTGGCGGCGGGCCGACCGGGGGCGAGCACGAGCTCCTTGACCTGCCCGGTTCCGGCCATGAGGGCGTGGCCGGTCCATTTAAGGGAGCCATCGGGCCAGGTGGCGAGAGGCCAGGATTGCACCGGAACATCGTCGCCGGCGGCGGTGCGCAGAGCGAAGTCGGACCCGGCGGGAACGGAGCCGCGCGGCCACGGAACCCCCAGCGTGGCACCGGGCTGCTCGGCCGGCACGCCTTCGAGCCAATGGAGCACGGCGCGTCCGGGTTTGGCGGGAGTGGTGTTTACGACGGAGCCCGGGCTCGCGGCTGGCGCGGCTGGTCCCGCGCGCAAGGTGGCGGCAAGCGGAAGGACAACGGCAGCAAGCGTGCCGTGTTTG
>JBEGTN010000413.1:0-7322 GCA_041179405.1 Verrucomicrobiota bacterium | reverse complement strand
GTCGCCTTGCCGAGGGCGCCATCTACAGTCTCTCCAGTCAATATCCGCCAATCCCGGCCATCGCCGCTATCACGGATCATGCCGGTCTTGATTTTCCCTGTTCCGGCTAGGGTCATCACCTCCTGGATGCCCAGGGAGGCTTGGCCGCCGGTTTTGGGCGGGCTTAGGTATAGCACGGCCACGACAGCTGCCAGCAGTGCCGTCCATATCAGCCACATGCGTGGCTGAAAACGGTCAGGCGGGAGGTTTTTGAGCGGACGGCGCTTAGGTTCGGGAGTGGAATCAGGCATCAGAGAATGGACTGAGGGTTGAACGTGCAGGTTCCCTCCAAATAAGTCAACGAACCGGGACGGATGCCGGCTCGCAACGCAGCCGGCCGCGGCGGATCACCGCAAAGTGTTTCGCGCCAAGGCTCTGCCGCCCTTCGCGGCCGGAGGCGATAAGTGCGATCAAGGAGTTAAAGCCGTTGCGATTCAGATCGGTGCGTGCGGGTGCAGTCGCCAGCCAGCGATGAAGAACCCTGCGTAAAATCGCGGTCGGTGCGTTCCGTAACGGGGCCAGGGCGAGCCCGCCGGTGGCGTCCAATCGCGTGCAACGGATCGCCCAGGATTCCAGGGCGTCGTCATCTTCTTCCAATAAATCACGGGAAAGGGCCAGTCCGCCGAGGGCATCGCGGCCCGGTTCGGCGGCGGCGGCCCGCCAGGCGGGAATCAAGTCGGCGCGGACTCGATTGCGGAGGTGCGCGGCGGACGTGTTTGAGGCGTCCTCGCGCCAGCTCGCGCCAGCCTCGCTCAGGGCGGCGACGAGGGCGGATTTGTCGAGGGTGAGCAACGGGCGCAAATGGACGCGACCGACGGCAGGTTGTCCGTGTGTATGCACGGGGCGGGGCGCGGCGAGTCCGCCGGTGCCGCTGCCTCGCGCCAAACGCATGAACATGGTCTCGGCGACATCGTCCCTATGATGCCCGAGGAAAAGCGCCGCGATGCGGCGGCGTCGCAGCTCTGTCGTGAAAAATCCGATACGGGCGGCGCGGGCGGCGGCCTCCGGCACGGCGGTTCCGGCGCGAAGCGGAGGGCGATCCGCCCAGCGTCCGGTCACCAGCGGCACGCCGAGGGCGCGGCAGAGGCCGGCGCAAAAGCGTGCGTCGCCGGATGAGGCGCGACCACGCAAGCGGTGGTCAAAATGTAGCGCGAGCAGGCGTTCGCGACGCTCCGGCCAATGCGCCCAAAGCAGCAGCAGCAGCGCCACCGAGTCGGCCCCGCCGGAAAGCGCAAGCGCCCAGCGGGCGTTTGCCGGCTGCGCCGCCGCCCACGCGAGCACGGACGGATGCAAGCGCTCACGCGGCACCGCAAGGGCAAGACGGTCGGCGACGGCAGGCCACGAATTATTTTTAACCACGGATGGCACGGATTAACACGGATAATACCTGAATAAAAAAACTCGGTTAATGAACTGCCCGCCTCCGTCCGCGTGTTATCCGTGGTCGCTCTTTCCGAAACCCGGCCGCTCAGTTAAAGCGGAGGGTGTCGCGGCCGAAGTAGGGCACCAGGGCGGCGGGGAGTTTTACGGTGCCGTCGGCTTGCAGGTTGTTTTCAAGCAGGGCGGCCAGCACGCGAGGCACGGCCAGGCCCGAGCCGTTGATGGTGTGCACGAGCTCCGGTTTGCTGTCGGCGTTGCGGAAGCGGATCTGCGCGCGGCGGGCCTGGAACGACTCGAAATTCGAGCAACTCGACACCTCCAACCAGCGCTTCTGGCCGGCGGCCCAGACCTCGAGGTCGTATTTCTTGGCCTGCGAAAAACCGACGTCGCCACCGCACATGAGCAGCACGCGGTAGGGAAGTTCCAGTTTTTGCAGCAGGCGCTCGGCGTCGAGGCGGAGGGCGTCGAGTTCGGTGTAGCTGGTCTCGGGGTGAACCCACTTGAGCAACTCCACTTTATCGAATTGGTGCAGACGATTCAGCCCGCGCACGTCCTTGCCGTAGCTGCCGGCCTCGCGACGGAAACAGGGGGTGTAGGCGGCGCGTTTTACGGGCAGTAAATCCGCGTCGATGATTTCGTCGCGGAAGAAGTTGGTCAGCGGCACTTCGGCGGTCGGCACGGCGTAGAAGCCGTCGGCGACCGCCTCATACATCTGGCCTTCCTTGTCGGGCAACTGGCCGGTGGCGGTGGCGCTGGCGGCGTTGACGAAGATGGGTGGGTTTACCTCGGTGTAACCGGCGGCGACGGCTTCATCCAAGAAGAACTGGAGCAAGGCGCGCACGATACGGGCGCCGTCGCCGATGTAGAACGGGAAACCGGCGCCGGTGACCTTCGAGCCGCGGCTGAAGTCGATGATTTTGTCGAAGCCGGGGATTTCCCAGTGCGGCTTGGCCGAGGTCGAAAGGGTATCGCACGAGCCCCAGGTGGCGAAAGTGACGTTGTCGTCCGGTGTGCGGCCCTCCGGCACGGTGGAGTGGGGGAGGTTGGGCAGCGTGAGCATGGCCGCGCGGTGGCGGGCTTCTATGTCACCCAGGCCGGCCTCGCGGGCCTTCACCTCGGCGGAGACGGTCTTCATCTCCTGCACTTTGGCGATGAACTCAGGCGAACCCTTGGGCAAACGGGCCATTTCGGTGTTGGCGGCCTTTTGTTTGGCGCGCAGCGCCTCGACCTCGATCAACTGCGCCCGCCAGGCGGTGTCTAGGGCGAGCACGGCGTCAAGATCGACCTCGAGGTGTTTCTTGGCGATGGCGGCGCGGACGAGATCAGGGGATTCGCGGAGTAGCTTGGGATCGAGCATGGCGGGTGGACGAAACGGGCAATATCGCGGGGCGTGCGCGGCTTCAGCAAGTGGAAATACGCGGCGTTTTTGTCCTCGTCGCCCCGCGCTGATGCGATTGCTTCCAACTATGCTCATTGCCTGGACCACCGTAGCCACTCAGGCCGATGCCGATCGTATCTCCGCCGACTGCATCGCCCAAAATCTCGCCGTTTGCGCCCAGGTTGAAGGTCCGATCACCTCCCATTACCGCTGGCAGGGCAAGATCGAGACCGCCGTCGAGTGGCGCATCACCTTTAAATGCTTCAAGGAGCAGTCCGAGGCTCTTGCCACTCATGTGCAGGCCGTCCATCCCTACGAAGTGCCCGAGTGGGTGGCGGTGGAAACTGAGCTAATTGGAGAAAAATACTTGTCATGGGCTCGTGCGGCCCGTAGCTCCATCAACCTTTAACTCGTTTCCCACCCTCTTCGCATTTCCCGCCATGTCCCAACACAACAGTCTCCAAGGTGCCAAAGGCATCGTTATCAAACGTAATGTCCTGAAGCGTTTCGAACGCATCGCGATTCTCAAAAAACGCGGCCAGTGGAAGGAAGGCGAGCGCATCATCGGCGTCCGCAAGACCAAGCCAGACGTCTAAACAAACGTCTGCATTATCACTCACCGGCAGGTCGGCCTAGCAGCCGCCCTGCTTTTTTTGTGTCAACGATACTCGTTGAGCCCGGCGCGAACCTGCCGGTTTCGTATCGCCTTCGCTCCTGGTGCGAGGAAACACTCCAAATTGTTTTCCCTGTCTTTTCGACTCTTTCTCCCGAATCCATGACCGCCCCTCTCGATCCTCGTTCCGTGCGTCGCGCGCCAGCCCGCGCCCTGGTGGCGGGATGTGTAGCGGTGGCGCTGGCCGGTTGCTCCGTGAATAAGATGGCGGTGAACAAACTCGGCGACGCCCTCGCCGGCGGCGGCACGACCTTCGCCTCTGACGACGACCCCGAGTTGGTCAAGCAAGCCGTGCCCTTCAGTCTAAAGCTGATGGAGAGCCTGCTCGCCGAGAGTCCCGAACATCGCGGATTGTTGCTGGCGGCGACGAGCGGGTTTACCCAATACGGCTTCGCGTTCGTGCAACAGGACGCGGACGAACTCGAGGCCACCAATTTTGCCGCCGCGCAAACGATGCGCATCCGGGCGAAACGCCTCTATCTGCGCGCTCGCGATTACGGGCTGCGCGGGCTGGCGACGCGCCATCCTGGTTTTCGCGCTGCGCTCGCGACCGATCCGCGCGCTGCGGTGGCCGCGCTGCGGGCCGACGAGGTGGCGCAGGTTTACTGGACCGCCGCCGCCTGGGGCGCGGCGATCGGCGTGGGCAAGGACGACCCCGCCCTGCTGGCCGAGATTCCCCAGATGGAGGCCTTGATCGACCGTGCCCTGGCATTGGACGAAAGCTGGGGCGAGGGCTCCATCCACGGCTTCCTGGTCACCTACGAGATGAGCCGGCAGGGCGAGGCTGGTGATCCGGCGGTGCGCGCCCGCGCTCATTTCGACCGCGCGGTCACGCTCTCCGGCGGGCGGCAGGCGGCACCCTTTGTCAGCTATGCCGAGTCCGTCTGCGTGGCCGCGCAAGATGTCGCTCAATTCGAGTCCTCGCTCCAGCGCGCCCTCGCGATCAACGCCGACGCCGTGCCCGCGCAGCGCCTTTCTAACCTGGTGATGCAACGCCGCGCCCGCTGGTTGCTCGCGCAGAAAGACGACCTTTTCCTGACACCCGCCAAACCCGCCAAGTCCTGACCATGTTCCACCTGTCGCTTCGCCTTTTCTCTCGCGGTCTGTTCACCGCGCTTTGCCTGACCCTCGCCCTGGCCGCGACGGCCGCCCCGGCCCGGCTCAAACTCGGCACCCTGGCGCCCAAGGGCACCTCCTACTACAACTCGCTCAAGGCGATGGGCGACCAGTGGCGCATCGATTCGGGCGGCGCGATCAATCTCTCCATTTTCGCCGGCGGCGCCCAAGGCGGCGAGGCCGACATGGTGGGCATGATGAAGCTCGACTCCATGCAGGCCGCCTTGCTCACGGCGGTCGGACTTTCCGAAATCGAGGCGGGCGTGAGCGGCCTGCAAAACATCCCGATGGGTTTCCGCACCCTGGAGGAGGTCGATTTTGTCAGCGACCGGCTGCGTCCGCTGCTGGAAGAGCGCCTCGCCTCGAAGGGGTTTGTCGTTCTCTTTTGGACCAACGGAGGTTGGGTGCATTTCTTCTCCAACCAGCCGGTCAACCGTCCCGACGATTTGCGGAAGTTGAAGGTCTTTAGCTGGTCCGGTTTTCCCGAGCAGGTGGCGATTTACAAGTCGGCCGGCTTCAACCCCGTCGCGATCGAAACCGCCGACATCGTGCCCAGCCTTCAGACCAAGCTCATCGACGCCGCGCCGCTGCCCCCGTTCTTCGCGATGGCGGCCCAGGTCGATACCCGCGCTCCCTACATGATCGAGATCAACTGGGCGCCCTTGGTCGGTGCGCTCGTCGTGCGCAAGGACACCTGGGAAAAAATTCCGTCCGACGTCCGCGCCAAGCTGGTCGCGGCGGCGGCGATAGCAGGCAAAGAGATCAAGTCCACCGCTCGTCGCGAGATGGATGATTCGGTGGCGGCGATGGAAAAGCGCGGACTCAAGATCACGAAACCCAGCCCCGAGGTCGTGGAAGAATGGCGGCGGGTCTGCGAATCGACCTATCCCCGCGTTCGTGGTCCGGTCGTGCCGGCCGACATCTACGACCAGACCATGAAACTTTTGACGGAGTATCGCGCCGCCCCGGCCAAGTGAAGCCCGCCCAAAACGACACGGTTTCGCCTCGCGCCCTCCCTATTTCACTCCATCCGTGAGCGCACCCGCATCCGTTCATTCCACCGTGGTGGCTCCACGTCCCCGCTGGGTGCGGATTTTGTGCGGCTGCGAGGACCTCGTCGTCGTCGCCATCCTGGCTGCGATGATGTTCCTGCCGGTCATCGAGATCGTGCTGCGCAAGTTTTTCCACGGCGGATTGCCGGCCTCCGCGACCATCGTGCAACACCTCGTGCTCGCGGTGGGCATGTTGGGCGGCGCGATCGCCGCCCGTGAGAACCGCCTGCTCGCGCTCTCGGCGGCGGCGCAATGGTTCAAGGGCGGCCTGCTCACCGCCTCGCGCATCATCGGCTTCGGCTTCGCCGCCGCGATCAGCGCGCTGCTCTGCGCGTCGAGTTGGGAATACGTCCTTTCCCAACGTTCGCTCGGCAAGATTTTCGCCTACGGCGTGCCATTGTGGATCGTGCAGCTCCTGCTCGTGGCCGGCTTCGGCCTGGTCGCGCTCCGACTGGTCTGGACCGTCGCCCCGCAATGGCGCTGGCGCGCCGCCACCCTGCTCCTCGCCGCCGGCCTGATCGTGCTGGCGCTTTGGGGGCCGTTCGCGCCGGAGCAACTCCGCTGGCCGGCGATGATCGTGCTGTTGGTGTCGGTGGCGCTCGGCGCGCCGGTCTTCACCGCCCTCGGAGGCGCGGCGATGATCCTGCTTTGGACGGCGGGCGAATCCGTGACTCCTGTATTGCTCAAAACCTACAGCCTCACGGTCAACCCGACCCTGCCCAGCATTCCTCTTTTCACCCTTGCCGGCTACTTCCTCGCGGAGAGCGGCGCGGCGCGGCGGCTGGTGCGGTTGTTTCAGGCGCTTTTCGGCGGCATGAGGGGCGGACCCGCGATCGTGACGACGCTGGTCTGCGCGTTCTTCACCTCTTTCACCGGCGCTTCGGGCGCCACGATTCTCGCGCTCGGCGGCGTGCTGATGCCGGTGCTGCAAGCCGCCCGTTATTCGGAGCGCAACTCCATCGGCCTGCTCACCGGCGCGGGCTCGCTCGGCATGTTGTTCCCTCCCTGCCTGCCACCGATCCTTTATGCGATCATCGCGAGCAGCGGCAACGTGGTGAGCGTGAGCATCGAGCACATGTTTCTGGGCGGTCTGCTGCCGGGCCTGCTCTTGGTCGGCATGACCGCCTGGTGGGGCGTCGCCAAAGGTCCGCGTGCCGGCGAGGAGGGCCGCCAGCCCTTCGACGCCCACGAGGCCTGGGCGGCCGCACGCGCCGCGAAATGGGAACTCTTTGTGCCTGTCGTGGCCTTGACCGCGCTGTTCAGCGGCTTCGCGACCCCGGTCGAGGCGGCGGCGTTGACGGCCTTCTACACCTTTATCGTCTCCACGCTTATCCATCGCGACCTGCATCCGATCCGGGATCTGCCCCGGGTGATCTCCGAGTGCGGCCTTCTGGTCGGCGGCGTCATGCTCATCCTCGGCGTGGCGCTCGGTTTCACCTATTACCTCGTCGATGCCCAGATTCCGGATCAGGCCGTGGAATGGGCCATCGCCACCATCCATTCCAAGTGGATTTTCCTGCTCGGTCTAAATGTGGTCCTGCTGGTCGTCGGCGGCTTGGTGGAGATCTACGCCGCCATCGTAGTGGTGGTGCCCCTGCTGGTCCCCTTGGGCGTGGCGTTCGGCATCGACCCGATCCACCTCGGCATTATTTTTCTGGCGAACATGGAGCTGGGCTTCCTCGCT
>JBEGTN010000412.1:0-2748 GCA_041179405.1 Verrucomicrobiota bacterium | reverse complement strand
CCGGCCTCGGGGCGCTGCTTGAGCGCGGCGATGACCTTGCCCATTTCCTTTTTCGAGGCGGCGCCGGTGGCGGCGATGATCTCGACGATCAAGGCCTCGAGCTTGGCGGCGTCGAGACCGGCGGGGAGATATTTTTCCAGGATGGCGATCTCGGCGAGGTTGGCGGCGACGAGATCGGCGCGACCGCCCTTCTCAAACTCGACGTTGGCATCGGTGAGGTTTTTGACCGCCTTGCGAATCGCGGTGGTGGTGAGGGCGTCGTCGATGGGTTTGTTTTGATCCATCGCGGAACGCTGGATGGCGGCGTCGGCGGTGCGCAGGATGGTGGCGGTGGCGGTGTCGCGCGCCTTCATGGCAACGATGATATTGGCGCGGAGGGTTTCGTAAATGGAGGGCATGGAGAGAGTGATGGAGCAGGACTGGCCGGTGTCCATCGCGCAGAGTGATTGAACCGAATCGGTCGCACGCGAGGTGCGCCCCTACAAGGAGGGTTAGGCGATCTCGATGACGAGCTGGACCTCGGTGGTGGAGTTACGCGGCAAGCCGGCGACGGCCACGGCGGCGCGGGCATGGCGGCCGGCATCACCAAAGACGGCCACGAGCAGATCGCTGGCGCCATTGATAACGGCAGGGCTGTCGGCGAAGCCGCTGGTGGCGTTGACGAAGCCATTGACCATGACGATGCGCTTTACGCGACCGAGCTCGCCAAGGTGGGTTTTGACGTTGGCGAGAGTATTCAACACCGCGATACGCGCGGATTCGTAGGCGGTGGCGACGGTCTGGTCGCGCCCTACCTGGCCAGCGTGGGTGAGCTCGCCGTTGCGGATGGCGAGGGTGCCGGCGCAGAAAAGCAAGTTGCCGGTCTGCACGACGGGCAGGTAGTTGCCTGCGGTGGCGGCGACGACGGGGAGCTCAAGACCGAGTTCGGCTAGTTTTTGTTCGGGAGTCATGGATGATGGGAATGGCGGCAAGAAGGCACAATCGAAGCAAAAGGGAAGCTTGTGCTTCAAGCACCAGCGAGTCCGTGGCGACGCGCTTCTGCTGCGAAGCTGACGAGGCCTTCGCCAGCGCTCAAACCAGCTTGCAGACAAAGGGGATAATCAGAACCGAACAAGACCTGGTCGTTCCGCACTGTGTTTCCCCGCATCGTCCACGCTGCCTCGCCGTAAATCAGTGGAGCGGCGGCCGTATCCACCCGCACATTCGCCAAATGGCGCACGTCAAAAGCACCGGCCCAGTGCGCGAGCACGAAGTTTACCCCCGGATGAGAAAGGGCCATTCGTTCCATATCCGCGAAAGGGGTTTCGATCTTACCCGGATAAGCGCGTCCGTGCGGATCGGTGACGTGGATGTTCACCGGCCAGCGCCAATCGGCGGCGAGGCCGAGCGCGGCCTCCATCGCAGGGGTATCAAGCGCCGCACCGACGCTTTGGGGGGAAATCTCTCCCACTCCGCACAGGCCTTCGGCGCGTGCGCGCTGCAACTCGGCCTCGACCGCTGCCTGCGCGGCGGCAGGGTGAAACGTAGCGTAAGCGGAAAGCCGGTCAGGGTATCGGCGCACACACTCGGCATAGAAACGATTTTGCGCAGCGCAGGATGCGGATTGCTCCCAATACCAACCCAGCAGGATGGCGTGATCAATCCCGGCAGTATCGAGGTCGCGAAGCAAAGTCGCCAAATCGGGAAACTCCTGAACAGGTCGGCCATCCTTCCGACGACGCATGCAAAGGCGGGCCCAATGAGACTCGCCAGCCCTGATCGCCCAGGCCGACGGATTACTGTTCACGCTGTCTGGATAAAGATGAATATGATGGTCGATCAGTGCCACGTCTTAAGACCTCACACGAAAATCTAAAAACTGTCATTAACGGAGATACCATCCGTAGCGGAGATACCATCCGTAGATTGAAATCAACCTGCATTAGGCAGTTCTGCTGCCAACTCGACAGAACCAAACTCAACCTCGGGGGCTTAATACGCCCCATCACGATTACTGAATAAGTAGTTATACGCATACAAAAGCGCACTTAATCGATCTAAAATCCTTACTTATGGCCCTTTTAGCAGGTTAAAACCAAGCCATGTTAAGACAAAATCGACACGATTGAACACAGCCGAAGGTCGACTTAGTTTTATCACTAAGTGTTTATTTTTAAATATTTATATAAGATTACATAAACCATTAAAGGCATATCCTAGAGCACATGGGGGATGCGTTCTGCAGATTTCTCAAATGGGTTATCCACACTCCGTCTGGTCGCTTACAAATACCGTGCGCAGGACAATAAGTTATGACCAAAATTACTATAAATTGACACGAGTGCTCTAATTTGAATTGCTTACATTGGCCGTCCATTCTGCTAAAGTCTTTAATACCCTAATATAAACAACATACGATGAATTCACGTAGACGCCTAGCGACCCAAACCGTAGCCCTGTTTTCACTAACCGCATTTACTGCGTGCTCGACCATTAAACCTAAGCCGATCACCGACGAGCAGATGCTAAAGCAAGCGTCCGCCGCAAACGTATCCGCCGCCAAAGGCGTCGAGCCTCTTGTGGCCCCACTTACGCTCGACGAGGCCATCGCTCGTTCGCTCAAATACAATCTCAACCAGCGTGCGCGCCTGATTGAGCAGGCGCTCGCACTCAACATCTGGAAAGCCGAGAACTTCGACATGTTGCCACGCGCCATCGCCGCCGCCGGTTACAGCAATCGCAACAACGATCTGATTACCCGCAGCCGCG
>JBEGTN010000411.1:0-3478 GCA_041179405.1 Verrucomicrobiota bacterium | reverse complement strand
AATCTGCCCCGCCCCAAAAGCCACTTGGCTGGGCGGCTATTGGCTCAGTATTACTTGCAATCGCAGGAATCGAGCGCCGCCGCCAAGCGCAACGCTGGCGGTGATGTTGCCCTCCAGATCGGGTGTGCCTTGATTCACTCCGGCGCTCGTCCAAGAGCCCGCGTTGGCAAGCGTGTCCGTGGTTTGCACGGTGTAGATCACGTCGGTGCGTGTTTTGGAATACGCCAGGGTCAACACGCCGCCGTTCCCGCCGATCACCGGCAGGCCGGTGGTCCCCGCCTGGCCGGGATTCAGATCCAGCGCGTATTCAAGCAGGTTGGGGATGCCGTCCGCGTCCGGATCGGCGCTCGGGCCGCTGATGGCGGCGTTCGCCTGCTCGGTCGTGGTAAACCGGCTCATTTTCCAGCCGTTGTAACCACTTACGATGTTGGCGATGGTTTTACCGCCGCTGCCCGCGCGATAAATCTCGCTGATTTCGCCTTCGGTCAGCGCCCGCGCATAGAGCGAGACTTCGTCGATCTGACCGCTGAAACTACTCGAATTAAAGTCATGGGCGATCTCGCCGATCGCCGCGCCGGTATCATCTGGCAAGATCGCGGGCGCGGGCCCGGAGCCGGCAAACACGCCATTCACGTATAACGTCCGGCCTGCGCCGTCATAGGTGAGTGCCACATGGTTCCAGGCATCAAACTGAAGCGCGATGGTGCCGATCAACGGATTCGAGTTGTTGATCCAGCTTTCCAGTTTTCCCGTGCCCGTGTTCAGGCCCAACGAAGCGCCACAGCGCCCCTCGGAGTAGATCGTGGGCCAGCTGATTCCGATGTAGCCGGTCGGCTTCACCCAGGCCTCGATCGTCCAAGCGGCTTTGCGACTCAGGTCGGTGACGGTGGACTCGGGGATGACCACCCGTTCATTCCCCCCCGTCACGTTGTTAAAGTTGAAGGCACGGTTGACCTTGCCGGCCGTGAAGAGCAGTCCGCCGGCGGCCGTGCCATGATTGATCCCCACCGCGTCGTCGGTGTTGTCTTCAGCCCGCCACAGCGCGACGAGGTCGGCCGGTGCCGCCACTGCGACGGGGGCCTGCACCACCACGGTCAAGGACTTGCTGTCGGAACCCACTGCGTTGGTCGCCGTGATCGTGGCGGTAAAGGAGCCCAGGTTGGAGATTGTGCCGGTGATGATGCCGCTGGTGTTGATCGTGAGGCCGACTGGCAGGCCGCTGGCGCCAAAGACCGCAGCAGTGTTATTCGTCGTTACTTTGTAGGTAATCGCGTTGCCGGCGGTCACGTATAAAGTGCCGTCGCCGGTGATCAGCGGAGGTTCGCCGGTGGCGAGGTAGATGACGGAGACCTCGGAGGCGGTAAGCGCACGCGCATAGAGGGTCACCTCGTCGATCTGCCCGCTAAACCGGCTGGAACCCGGACTGCTCGCGATATCGCCAATCGCCGCGCCGGTATCGTCGCCTATGATGGCGGGCGCGGCCCCTGAACCGGCAAACGCCCCGTTCACGTAAAATTTCCGCACGACACCGTCATAGGTGAGCACGACGTGATTCCATAAATTCAACTGAAGCGCCACCGTGCCGACCAATGGACTGGAGTTGTTGATCCAGCTTTCCGGCTTGCCCGTGAGGGTGTTCAGTCCGAGCGACGCCCCCCAACGCCCTTCGGAGTAGATCGTGGGGTAGCTTTGGGCGCTGAAGCTCGTCGGCCGCACCCAGGCCTCGATCGTCCAGTTTGTTTTGCGGCTCAAGTCGGTGGCGGATGCCTCGGGTATCGCCACCCGGTCGTCCACCCCGTCGAAATCGAAGGCCTGGTTGATATGGCCCAAAGTAAACCCCGCCCCGTTCATCAGGGTGCCCTCGCTGTCCCCCACCGTATCGTCCGCCGTATTATCACCGGTCCAAAGCGCGATGGGAACAGGTGCGGGCGGCGGGGTTCCGGCTGGCTCGACCGTGATGGTCAACACCCTGCTCTCGGCCCCCGCCGTATTCGACGCCCCGATCTGGATGACATAGGAACCGGCGGTGCTCGGCACGCCGGTGATGCCACCGGTGGCGGCATTAAACGTGAAGCCGGGCGGCAGGCTGGCCGCGCTAAAAGCACGCGGGATATTGGCTGCGGTTATTTGATAATTGAACGCGACCCCGACCACCCCGACCGCGCTCTCGCTGCTGGTGATGACCGGGGCGATGCTGCCCTCGTTGCAGAGTTCGAGGACCTCGGCCGCGCCCAAGGCCCGGCCATAAAGGGCCACCTCGTCGATGCCGCCGCTAAAGCGACTGGAGACAGGAGTGAATGCGACGTCGCCAATGGCCGCGCCGGCATCGTCCGCCGTGACGGCGGGCGCGGCACCTGAACCGGCGAACACCCCGTTCACATAAAATTTCCTAAGCGTGCCGTCGTAGGTGAGCGCCACATGGTTCCAAACGTCCAATTGCAGTGCGATCGTGCCGACGAGCTGGTTCGAGTTGTTAATCCAGCTTTCCGGCTTCCCCGTGCCATAATTGATGCCCAACGACGCCGCCCAGCGCCCCTCCGAATAGATCGTGGGATACGTTTGGGCGGTGAAACTCGTCGGGCGCACCCACGCGACTATCGTCCAGGCTGCTTGCCGGCTCAAATCGCTGGCCCCGGATTCAGGGATGGCCACCCGGTCGTCCACGCCGTCGAAGGCAAAGGATCGATTGATCTGCCCCGCCGCAAAACCGGTGCCGTTGACCAAGGTGCCATGATTGCCCACGGCCACCTCGAGCGCGTTATCCTCCCCGGGCCAGAGTGCCACCAGATTGGCCGGCGTCGCCGACACCGTGGTCCGTAAACCAACGCACCCCAAAAACACAAGTAGCGCGATGCCGCTTGCCGTCCATGACCCCGCCCGAATGCCGAAGAAAAAGCATGTTCGCATCGGACAAACGAAAAACGCGGAAATCTGAATTAGCCATAAAATTGCATTCACGCATCCTCGCCTCTGCTGCTTTGCATGTAGCCCCGACCGGTGGTCGGGGTTCGTCGGGGTTGATCGGGGTGCCTGGGTCGCCTCCATGCATAAAGGGTTGCTCGCCTCCCGCCCGTCTAGCGACCTTACCCACCCCATGATCGCCCCTCGTCTCCGCGCCTGCCTCGCCCTCGTTTTTATCGTCGGTCTGTCGCTCCTCTCCGCCCGCCTCGCCGCCGCCGACCTCTACGTCGCCCCTGCTGGCACCGCCGACGCGCCCGGCACGCTCGCCGCGCCCACCACGCTCGAACACGCCCTCCCCTTGATCGCCCCCGGCGATACGATCTTTCTGCGCGGCGGCACCTACGCCTTCGCGGCGCAGATCACCATCGCCCGCGACAACTCCGGCACCGGCCCCGACGCCCGCAAGCACCTCGTCGCCTACACCCCGCCCGACGGTGCGCCCGAGCACCCGCGCCTCGATTTCTCCGGCCAGCCCTACGCGGCCAAAGGCAACCCGCGCGGCCTCCAGCTCAACGGC
>JBEGTN010000410.1:0-2733 GCA_041179405.1 Verrucomicrobiota bacterium | reverse complement strand
CATTTTCGCGGTGAGGTCGATGATGCTTTCGAGTGGCGCGGGCGTCGATGTGTCAGGCAGGGCTAGAACGGCGATGTCGCGATAAAAATTTAGCTTAGGATCGGTCTTCGGCTGCTTGAGTTTGAGGATGAGCGGTGCCGGGCCGGAGGCTTTGGTTTCCGTCCAAATGAGCTTTTGCATGGAGTCCTCCGGCTTCACGTCGGGGGCCGCGCTGGAGGACCAGCCGGGGCAGTTATGGGTGCCGAAGCTGAGGCCGAGGCGGGCGCACTCGTCTATGGTGAAGCGCATGAGTTCGCGCCATTTTTCGCCGCCGATCTGAACGGTCGGATCGTCGGCGAGGGCCTGGTTGAGACCGCCGATTTGGAAGTTTTGCACGCCGCCGATGCCGGCGCGTTGGAAGGCTTCGAGGTCGGCGGTAATGCCCTCGCGGCTGACGACGCCGTTCATCCATTGCCAGATGATGAGTGGCTTGGCTAAGGCGGGCGGGGTGCGGAAAGCGTCCTCGAGCGAGTCCGCGTTCACCGCGAGCGAGGTGAGCAGCAGGGCGGCGAAAAAGCGGAGACGTTTTAACATGGGGTGGAGGACGTTTTAACCGCGAAGCACGCGAAGGGGCACGAAGAACGGCAGGCGGATTAGTTGCACAGAGGGCACGAGAGGAGACACAGAAGTCACGGAGGGAAGGAGTCGGAGGGATTGGCCGGAGAGAACGCAGCGAGCGCAGCGGTCGGAGATGGTGGCGTTACGGGGCGGGGGCGGGGGTGCCGTTGATGAGGACGTGGGTGAACTTCAGGTCGCGGACGGCGGCGCTGTCCTGGAGGCGGGCGCGGTTCAGTTTCACGTCGAGATTGGAAAACGTGATGCCGGAGATGTCGGTCTGGCCGGGATTGCCGGAGGCGCGGCCGAGGGAACCGAAGCGACCGCGAATGTCGGAGAACGTGACGTTGCGAATGATCGACTCGGGGGCGGGCTGGCCTTGGAGGTCGAAGTATTGAGTCCAGGGGCGGATCTCCAGAATCGAGCCGGACCGGTTATCGAGAGTGAGGTTGCTAAGCTGGATGTTCTCGTAGTGCTGGGGCGTATCGGGGCGCACCTTGAGGTGGAGCACGTGCCAGACGCCGAGAAAGCGGGAGTTTTCCACCGTGATGTCGCGCACGATGGTGGCCTCGCTGCCGAGGGTCACGGCACCGTAACCGCGCTTGAAGATACAGTTGGTGATGCGCACGCGTTCGACCGGCGGACTGTCCTTGTCGTCGAGGGCGAACGGACCTTTCGAGCCCTTCATCGCGATGCAGTCGTCGGTGACGGAAAATGTGCAGCCGTCGATGGTGACATCCTGGGAGCTATCCACGTCGATGCCGTCGGTGCTGGGGGCCTGTTCGTAGTCGTCGGGGACGGTGAAGCGGGCGTTTTTGACGAGGACGTCGCGGCAGCGGTAGAGGTGGAGATTCCAGAACTGCGAGTCCTTGAAGGCGACCCCGTCGATGACGACGTCGCGGGAGTTTTCGATCAGGGCGAGACGGGCGCGGGGGACGGAGAGGTTTTTGAAATTCTTTTTGTCGGGAGCGGCGTTACGTATGGCCATGAAATCGTCCCAGATCGTGCGGCCGGCGCCGTCGAGCGTGCCCTCGCCGGTGATGCGCAGACCGTCGCAGTGATCGGCGTTGATGAGAGCGGGAGTGAAGCTTTCTTCGAAGTGGCCTTCGATACGGGTGCGGCGCGCAGGAAAGTTCGCGGCGACATCGGTGGAAGCGCGGAGGACGGCGTCTTTTTCGAGGTGAAGGTGGACGCCGGGTTTGAGGAAGAGCGCGCCGCTGACGAAGACGCCGGGTGGGATGACGACGGTGCCGCCGCCGGAGGACGCGAGTTGGCCAATGGTAGCTTGGATGGCGGCGGTGTTGACGGTTGCGCCGTCGGCGATGGCATCGTGGTCGAGAATGGAGACTCGGCGCGTGGTGTCGGCGAATGCGGATGCGCCGCCGAGAAGCGGAATCAGGCAGAGGACAAGCAGGCGGAGTAGGGATATCATTTGGCGAGGTGGATCAGGGCGACGGAAACAGTAGAGCGGGGACACGTATATTACGCCGCCGAGGCGATGTTTTCCATTGCATAAGAGAGCATACGCTTGATGAAAACGTGCATGCAGTTTGTCGCGGGAAATGTCGTTCGGGTGGCGCAGGGCGAGCGGTTCTTCGGCTTGCGCCCGGTGTTTGGCGCGCCGCGCAACTTTTGGGAACTGGTGTGGATTTTTAGCGGCAGCGCACGACAGCGTTATGCAACTAGCGATACGGCAATGGGGAAAGTTCCCTGCTTGTATGTCTCCCATCCGGATTCCTGCCACGGTTGGACCGATGATGGCGATGGCCGGTCCGAGGTGTTCGTGCTGCACTTTCGCTCGGTTCCGGCGGAGCTGCAGGTGGCGGTGGGGAAGGCGAAAACGTTCATAATGTCTTTAAAGGCGGCGGAGCTGCGAAAGCATCGCCTGCTGCTCGCGGAAGCCAGCGCATTGCATGCGACGAATGACCCGGTTTGGCGGGTCAAGTTTGAGCAGATTTTATTGGACGTGACCGTGATGGTGATGGAGCGCGCTGGACCGGTTGTCGTGGTCGAAGCGTCGGTTGATCGGGTGAAGCAGGCCTTGCAGTGGTTTGAGGAAAACCTCGGTAACAATCCCTCGATCGACGAGGTCGCCAAGGTGGTCGGGGTGACGCGCGGGCATCTGCGCAGGTTGTTTAT
>JBEGTN010000409.1:0-2975 GCA_041179405.1 Verrucomicrobiota bacterium | reverse complement strand
ATGGTCATGCCCCCGCACACCCTGCCCGCCGTCATGCTCGACGAGGTGCGCCGCGCCACCCACGACCTCGCCAAGGCACTCAAGGTCGTCGGCCTCATGAACGTCCAGTTCGCCATCAAGGGCGACCAGCTCTACGTCCTCGAGGTCAACCCCCGCGCCTCCCGCACCGTGCCCTTCGTCGCCAAGGCCATCGGCGTGCCGCTCGCGAAACTCGCCGCCAAGGTCATGACCGGCGCCAAGCTCACCGACCTCGGTTTCACCCGCGAGCAGACTCCGAAACACTGGTGCGTGAAGGAGGCGGTGTTCCCCTTCGCCCGCTTCCCCGGCGCCACCATCGTGCTCTCGCCCGAGATGCGCTCTACCGGCGAGGTCATGGGCCTCGACGCCGACCTCGGCGTCGCTTTCGCCAAGGCCCAGGCCGCCGCCAAACCTGGCCTGCCGGTGGGCGGCAATGTGTTCCTCTCGGTCAAGGACGCTGACAAACCTCTCGTGGTGGACCTCGCCCGCCAGCTTGTTGTGCTTGGCTTCAACATCCTCTCGACCGGCGGCACCGCCCGCGTGTTGACCGAAAACAACGTGCCGGTGACCAAGCTGGCCAAGATCGACGAGGGACGCCCCACCGCCGTGGACATGATCAAGAACGGCCAGATCCAGCTCATCATCAACACGCCCGCCGGCCAGATTCCTCGTCAAGACGAGAACAAGATCCGCGCCGCCGCCTACGCCCACAGCGTGTGCATTATGACGACCCTCACTGGTGCCCGCGCCGCGTTGCAGGGCATCAAGGCGCTTAAGTCCGAAAAGATCGGCGTCAAACCCATCCAGGCCTACAAGGGCAATGTCAGTGTGGTTTGAGGTGTGGTTGTGCGAATGTTTGAGCCTCCGGTTTTACCTTCTCGGTAAAGCCGGGTGAGCCTTGGGCGGTCTGCGCCGTCGTTCCTGTCGCACGGCCTCTGGTCGGGCCGCACGGGCGCTACATTTTACCGACTTCGGCTTGTTTGTGGGCCATCGCGGAACAAGGTGGGGGAAGCTTGATCTAGTTACCCCGTGTCGCGACCTCCCCAGAAATCGGTATTTTACGCTCTCCTTGGCGCGCTTCTCGTCGCGTCCCTGCTGGTGTGCGCGTCGTGGTTCGCCCCGGTTGCTCCGACCGTCGTTTCCGGATCGCGATCAGCAGCGGTGAAGGCCGCTCCCGATCCCGGGGTGGTGGGTGGCGGCACGTCTGTGGTCGCCGCCGTGTCGTCCGTCGGACCGGGCTTGGCGCAGGCGTTGCCGCCCCCTGTTTCCGGTGCGCCGTCTGGGGCGGCATCCGCCCCGGCGGCTTCGCCGACCTTGGCGGATATCCTGGCAGAGTCGGGCGATCTCGGCGTGCCCGCCAACCGGCAGCGTGCGGTCGAGCGGATGCAGGCGGTGGAGCGCGCCGCCCGCCCGGCCGTTATCGATCGTGCGCGGCGAGCCGGGTTGCCGCTGCGGGTGGAGCGCGCCGACGGCACCGTGCAGGAAATAGCCGCCTTCGAGGGCGAGCGCCCGGTTTATTTTACCACTCACAACGTAAACGCCGCCATCTCCACCGGGGCGAATGTGCTGCAAGGAGCGGCTTACGGTTTGTCAGGGGCAGGCGTCACCATAGGCCTTTGGGACGGCGGCTCGGCCCGCGTCACGCATCAGGAATTCGCAGGCGCGACCGGCAGTCGTATCACGGTCAAGGACGGCTCGGCGTCCATCGATCACGCCACCCATGTCAGCGGCACCCTTGCCGCCGCCGGAGTCGATGCTTCTGCACGCGGCATGGCCCCCGCCGCCCGGGTGGACAGCTACGACTGGAACAGCGACAAATCCGAGATGACGGCGCGCGCCGCCACCGCTCCGAACCAAGCCGGCATGCTTTACCTTTCAAACCACAGCTACGGCTATGTCGGCGGCTGGAATTATGTAAACGGAGGCAGCCCGTCCCGTGTCTGGGAATGGTATGGCGACGGCACCACTGCCGTCGGCTACGAATATGATTTCGGGCGCTACAACACCTACGCCCGCGACAGTGATGCCCTCGCCTACAGCGCGCCCTATTTCCTGATGTTTCGCAGCGCCGGAAACGACCGCGCCGACAACCCCGTCACGGGGCAGGCTGTGGCCCTCACTCCGGGCTCGAACACCGTGGTCAGCTACGACACCGCCGTGCATCCGGCGGGCGATGGCACCTATCGCTCCGGCTTCGAGTCCATCTGCTTCGATGCGTTGGGTAAAAACGTCGTCACCATCGGCTCCGTTTCCGATGCGGTCACCAACGGCCTGCGCGACACGGCCATGGCCTCGGTCAGTTATTTTTCGTGCTGGGGCCCCACCGATGACGGTCGCATCAAGCCGGACTTGGTGGCCAATGGCGAAAACCTCTACTCCTCGTTGAACGGCGGTGACGCATCTTACGGGATCTACAGCGGCACCAGCATGGCCACGCCCAACGCCCTCGGCACCGCAGTGCTTTTGTTTGAGGATTATGCCCGGCTTTTTCCCGGTGGCGCGATGCGTGCCAGCACCCTCAAGGGGCTTTTGATCCATACCGCCGATGATCGCGGCAACGCCGGTCCCGATTACAAATACGGCTGGGGACTCATTAACGCCAAGGCCGCCTCCGACTTGCTGCGCGACCACGCCGCGAATCCGCTCAAGGTTCGGCTCACCGAGGGGGTGGTCACCACCGCTCGCTCCACGGTGAATCTCGATTTTGTCTGGGACGGCGTCACTCCAATCCGTGCCACCCTCTGCTGGACTGATCCCGCCGCCACCGCGACCACGACTAACGACCTTCGCACTCCCCGTCTGGTCAATAATCTCGACCTCAAGATCGTCGGCCCGAGCGGAGCCGCGTATCTGCCTTACGTCATGCCTTTTGTCGGCACTTGGACGCAGGCGGCGATGGACCTGCCCGCGACGACCGGGAAAAACACCACCGACAACGTCGAGCAGGTTTACCTCGC
>JBEGTN010000408.1:0-6608 GCA_041179405.1 Verrucomicrobiota bacterium | reverse complement strand
GCACCAATCGCTCGCGCAGGAGGAGCGTCAGCGTTCGCTCCAGCGGACGCGCTGCGGCGGCCCGCACGGTCGCATGCACGTCGAGCATGGAAACCGCGATGGCATTCGGGCGCGTAACTCTCTCCGCCACGTCGCCGGCACGCTGCGCCATTTCCTCCGCCCAATTCGCCAACGCCAGCGGAGCAGGCCGATAAGAGGTGTCCAGCACGATGCCGGCATCGACTCGCACGAAGCGCGTCTCCACGACCTCAAGGCCTGCAACTTTCCGGGTGCGAATAAGCGCCAGCACATCCGCCCGAAGGAATGTCGCCACCTGCCGGAAGTTGGCGGCATCCGCAGCAAACTGTTTCGACAGCTTCTGCTCCACGAGCACGCGATCAAGCTCCTGTCGCTCCACCAGTTCGAAGCGCGGTTGCTTGCTCAGTGCTGCCACGAGTAAATCTGCCGCAACACCGTTGAGGTCGTCGGCTACGATGGCGAGGCGCTGGCGTTGATTGGCCGCCGAGGTCTTCGACACACCCGCGGCTCCAGGCAAAAGCTCGGCGAAACCGAGCTTTTTAAATTGCACGACGATGACGGGTGGCTCCGAAGCGGGAGGTTGCTTGCTCTGATTCGGCTCGGGCAATCGGCCGCCGTGCTGCAGAAGTAGATTATACATTTCGATGTCGCCTTGCTCATTCGCAAACGACACCGCGTAAGCACCGACGAGATTGGGATCGGCTGTGGCACGCAGGAGCGTTCGCGCGATCTCCAGATCGCCATTGTAGACCGCGCCGAAAAGCGCCAGGTGACATCGGGTCGAATTCCCATTGAAGCTCTGACCCACTACGTTTGGATTCGCGCCTTTCTGCAGGAGATAAGCGACCGTGTCCTTTTGCCGTCGGGCCACCGCGCCCATCAGCGCGGTCTCTCCCAACCACGCGCTGCGAGAGGAGATCGCGTTTATCGGCACTCCGGCCACGAGTAGTTTCTCAAGCACCGGCCGATTGCCGTCAGCAGCAGCCCAAATTAATAGCAGCGTCGCGGTGTTGCTCGACGGTCCACCATCACGGGCAATCAGCGCCTGCAGCCGCGTGGGGTCTCCACCGCGGATCGCTGCCTGCAATTCTTCGTCCGAAGCGTCTGCCGCGACGAGGTTCGTCGCGACCACGAACGCGAGCACCCACTGGATCGCGAAGCGAACGATACGCGTGCTCATCGGGTGTCCATTTCTACTGATAGGAAACTGGATTCTGACGGGGTTCGGGCCGGGAGGGGGCTAAGGGGAGGGTGGACGGTGAAACGGGCGATGAGGAGATCGCAGGAGGAATCAGATCGGCTGGAAAAGGTTGCGGACGGAAATTCTCCGCGATGATATCCATCAAAATGCGAGTTTTCGCTCTGAAAAGGCAGGTTTTGCAGGCGGTGATTCATTTGCAGAGCGAGGAGCGAGGGCTCCGCCTTCGTTCGAGTCAAGTTTTGTGCTTTTTGATCGGTTTTGTGGTCAAGGCTGCGACTGTCTCAGCTCACTTTGGCGTCGGCTTGGATTCCGTCGTCGCTCGGGCTTCGTCGGGGTAGAAGCCGGGCTCGTCACTGACTCCTCATAGCTAAAAGACCGGCTCGCCGTCCGGGGCGTCGGGCTTGGCTGCAGTCGTCGGCGAAGGGTTCTCCTGGGGCCGCGTCCGGTCCGATACCCGATATCTAGCGGCCAACTCGTGGCCGAGCTGGTCGTCGCCTTCGCCGGGCTCTGCAATCTCTGACCTGAAGCGGAGTTTCCCCATACGGGGCCGTGGATATGAGCGCGGCTATCTCCGGTTTTGGATAGTTTTAGCGAGAAGGTGTGGGAGTCAAAGGGTGCTTGTGTGCGCGAGTGACGGATCAGGTGCGGAGGCGGGCGGGGCGGACTTTGAGGCCGACGGTGCGGGCGAGTTCGGATTGGAGGCGGTCCACGGTGCAGAAGAGGTCGGCGCGGAGGTGGACGGCCGTGGCGACATGGAGCACGTCGAGCGTGCGGTGGCCGCGTTTGATGGTGTGGGCGTGACTATATTGCTCGGCGAGGGCGTGGACCTCGGGCCAGTTGATCGCGCCGTGCACGAAGGCGCCGGCGGCGATGTTGGCGTCGAACTGGGCGAGCATTCGCTCCGTCTCGCGGGCGGACCAGCCTTGGGTGCGGTCGGCGGAAAAGCGGAAACTTTGCAGGCGTGCGGATTGGCGAAACTCGAAGGCGACGAGGGTGGAGAGGGTGAGGGGACTTTTGAGTTCGGAAAAAAGAGTCTCTGCCTCGGGGGTGGTGGACTGCTCGTGGAGCAGGGCGCAGACGACCGAGGTATCGGCGAAGGCGATCATCCCTGCTGGCCCTCGTTCATGAAGTCTTCCATTGCCTGCACTTCGGCGGCGGTCATGGGTGGTCGGTTGCCCCAGATCGCTTTTCGCTGGGCCGCGAAGTCTGGCATTTTGAAAGGGGCGGGGGAAGGAACTGGGGTGGGCGGGACGAGGTTGGCGACGGTTTGGCCGCGGCGGGTGATGGCGATGGTGTGGCCCTCGGCGACCCAGGCGGCGACCTTGGGGAAGTGGTTGCGGAGATCGGCGACGGTGGCGGTTTTCATGAGAGAAGCATCTCTCATCTGGGGGCGGGTGTCAATTTTTAGGAGGAGGGGAAAAGACGAGCGGCAAGTCGGCGGTGTTGGTGAGCCAGTCGATCTTGGGCCAGCCGGAGGCGGGGGCGGGGGTGCCGAGGACGTGGCGGTGGCGCAGGGGACGGTGTTGGCGGGGGGCGACGCCGTCGGTGAGTTCGATGTGGCTGATGGCGAACTGGCCGAGGCAGCGGGAGGCGATGCGGAGCGGGGCGTCGGGGTGCTCGACCGGGACGGCGAACTCGAAGCGGAGATGCGGCGTGTGCGGGCGGGCGGCGACGGCGCGGAATTCGATCAAGACGCGGGCGTGGAGTTCGCTCCAGGTGCCGTCGGGCGTTTGTTGCTCGACGACGAGTTTTTGGTGGGCGGGGGCGAAGTGGTGCAGGGTGAAGCGGAGCGTCCAGCGGCCGCAGACGGGCGAGGCGCGGAAGATTGAGGCGGGGCGGCGGGAGGCGGCTCGGATAAAGGTGCGCAGGGCGCGGAGGCGGGAGGAGTCGGCGCGGAGGAGGGCGGCGTTGGGCGAGGCGGCGAAGGTGGAGGCGGGGCGCGAGGCGGTCCACATGCGGCGGGCGTCGGCGCGGGCGGAGCGGAGGCGGGCGGCGAAGGTGACGCAGGCTTCGGTGAGGGCTGCGAGGGAAGCGGTGACGTTGTCCGAGGCGGAGTTGCGGGTGATTTGGCGGCGGAGGCGGTGGACGTGCGCGGCGGCGGCGCGCACGAAGGCGTCGCGGGCGGCGAGGTAGGCTTGGAAGCGGGCGGTGGCGGAGAGGGATGGAATGACGAATGATCCCGCAGCGCGGGAACGAATGTCCAATGAGTCTGCGAGGCGGGTGAGCTGGCGGGCGGCGCGGGCGTGGGGGGCGGGGCTTTCGCGGCGGGGTGCGACGGTGTCCCAGCGGTGGTTGATTTCCCAGCGGGAGTTGCCGCAGAAGGCGAGGGCGTCGGTGGCGAGGAGGCGGGCCGCCGTGCTGCGCGCGGCCGGCAGATTAAGGGAGAAGTTTAAGTTGAGGGAACGGACAGCGGAGTAGCGGCGGAGGCCGGCGGCGAGCAGACTGGCGGGGTCGTCGGGGGAGGCGGGATCGAGCCAGAGGGTGGCGGCGGCGGCGTCCATCAGCGTGGTGGCGGGGAAGGCGAGGCGGTGCGGTTCCCAGCTGGTGACGAGGAAGCCGGCGGCGGAGGTGGCGCGGGCGCGGCGGTGCCAGGCGGCGAGGTTTTGCAGGCGCTCGGTCCAGACGGGGGCGGATTCGTGGCGGAAGGCGCCGTTCATCGGGCAGGCCCAATACGCGATGCCGGCAGCGGCGAGGGCGGGGGCGAGGTCGTATTCGGAAAAGTTATACAACTCCATCCGGGGGTGGCGGCCGAAGGGGTGGTAATACCAGTCGTAAGCGGCGAGGCCGGAAGACGTAGACGCTGAACTTGAACTCACGTTCAAGCCTACGGACGGACGGAGGGCGGAGGCGGAGGGGACGGAACTTGAACTTACGTTCAAGCCTACGGGGGGGAGGCGGGCGAGGAGGGGGATGGCTTCGGGGAGGAGGGCGAGCATGTCGGCCCAGAGGCCGAGGCGAAGGCCGTGGCGGGCGGCGGCGGCGTGGAGGCGGTTGACGTGGCGGGCGAAGTGGGCGGCGAGGCCGATGGAGGCAACTTCGGTGCGGGAGAGCGGGTGTTTGCCGAGGTGGAAACTCTCGTCGAGGCCGGCGTGGATCTCGCCGGCGGTGCAAAGCGGGGCGAGGTCGCGGAAGAGGCGCTCGATGAGATCGGGCGTGCGCGGGTGGAGCGGGCAGATCTGGCCGGCGGGGAGGGCGGCGCCGGTGGCGGGGTCGCGGAGTTCGTTGAGGTCGCGCCAGTCGGGGTGTTTTATGACGTATTGGGTGTGACCGAGTAGGTTAGCGATGGGGACGACGGCGATACCTTGGGCGGTGGCGGTGGAGACGAGGAGGCGGAGCTGTTCCCAGGTGTAGGCGTCGGCGCGGGCGATGCCGGGGAGGGAGGGATAATCGACGGCGTCCTCGAGGTGGAGGTAGAGCCGGTTGTAGCCCCACTCGGCGTAGCGGGGGAGCAGGGCGAGGAGGTGGTCGAGACGCTCGACCTGGCGAGCGAGGTCCCACTGGAAGGCGCGGAGCATGTCGTTAAACGAAATGATTAATGACGAATGACCAATGGCCAATGTCGAGCGGTGATGCGGCGGGGGCCGAGAGCGCGACGAATCAAATGGTGTCGGGCTTGGCCGGGGCGGGTGGAGGGGTGAGGGCGAGCGGGAGCAGGATGAGCAGGCCGATGACGAAGAAGACGGAGTTGACGAGGATGGCCGTGCGCTGGCCGAGATGGGTGGCGAGCAGGCCGAAGACGGGCGTGCCGACCACGCCGGCGAGTTTGCTGAAGAAGCCCCAGTAGCCGAAAAACTCGCCACTCTTGCCCGGCGGGGTGAAAAGCGAAACGACCGCGCGGCCGCCGGATTGGAAGGCGCCGAGGGCCACGCCCGCTCCGATGCCGACGGCGTAGAACCAGGTCTTGTTGGGACACCACCAGGCCGCCACGCACACGGCGATCCAGAGAACGAGGGACAGGCCGAGGGCGAGCTTGGGGCTGGTTTTATCCTGGAGAAAACCGAAGCCCGCCGCGCCTCCCACGCCTGCGAGCTGGAGGATGACGAAGAGCCCGATGGTTTCCTTTTGGGTGAAGCCGAGGGCCTGGTCGGCGAAGACGGCGGCGAAGGCAACGACTGCGGTCAGGCCGGCGGTAGCGAAAAAAAGCGCGATGAAGAACCAGCCCAGCACAGGGTGCTCGGGCAGAGAGCGCAGGGAGCGCACGTTCTCCGCCCAGCTCTCCACCAGCAGGCTTTTGCCGGGTGGCAGCGGGCGGGGCACGGCGCGCTCTCGCAGGAGGAGCAGGGTGGGGAGGGCGGCGAGGAAGAAAAACGCGCCCGTCATCACAAAGGTCCAGGGCACGCGATCCACCCCGGCGGTCTCGCCGGTCTTGATGATGAGCAACGCGAGCACGAGGCTGAGCAGGCCGCCGAAGTAGCCAAAACTCCAGCCGTAGCCGGAGATGCGACCGGCGTTTTCCGGTGTGCTGATCTCGGGCAGGAAGCCGGCGCAGATGTTTTCGCTCAGGTAAAACGCCATCGTGCCGACGGCGACTAGGCCGAGGGCGAGCCATACCTCGCCCGCCCCGACAAACCAGAGCGAGGCGGTGGCGAGCGAGCAGACGGTGGCGGAGACGGCGAGGAAGGTTTTCTTGTTGGCGCGGATGTCGGCCATTGCGCCGATCAGCGGGGATACGAGCAGCACCGCGAGTTGCGCGCCGGCGAGGGTGAAGCCCCACCAGGTCGCGGCGATGGGCCGCCCCTCGGCGACGACTTTGGTGAAATACACCGAGTAGATGACGGTGATGATGAGCGTGGTGAAGGCGGAGTTCGCGAAGTCGAAGCAACACCAGCCGAAGATCTCGCGTCTCTTTACCGGCGGATAGGTCGGGCCGGAAGTCGTGGCTTCGAAGGAGGAATTCATGGGTGTGAGTGCAGCTTTTACGTGCGAGTAGGCAAGTTCCGCTGTCGGGGGCGTGAGCCGCAGGATTTTTAACAAGCAAAGGGTGAGCGTGTTCCGGAAAATCGGCAAACACCGCTTGATTCAGGGGGGGGCTGGGTAGTGTAATCCTTCTTTAAGCCCGTCACTCAACCGAACTCTACGCCTGTGTCCGCCCCCGCCTCTGCAACTGCCTCTTCCGTTCGTCCCGGTTATGCCCGTCGCGCCTTCACCGCCATATCGCAGTGGATCGACTCCGATTATTGTCCAGACGGCGCGGAGACGATGCGCAACGAACCCGACCGCGTGGACTGGGTGCGCGTAATGCCTTTTGTGATCCTGCACCTCGGCTGCCTCGGCATCCTCTGGGTCGGCGTGAGCGCGTTCGCCGCGTGGGCGGCGGTGTTGCTCTATTTTATCCGCATGTTCGCGGTCACGGGCATTCATCACCGTTATTTCTCGCACAAGACCTACA
>JBEGTN010000407.1:0-2811 GCA_041179405.1 Verrucomicrobiota bacterium | reverse complement strand
TCTTGTCGATGGCCTTGAGAACATCGGGCGAGAGGCCCAAATCTTTAAAGGGACGTTTTTCCATGACACGAAGCCTGTCCGCGCCCGCGACCAAAGCAGAGAACAAAAAACGCCGCCCGCTCAGATACCCGCCAACGCCACGTAAGGTTCGATGGCCCGAAAGCCCGGCTGCGCGCACAAGCGGTCGCGATCCGCCGCGTCCCGGCACAGGTAAACCGCATAGCCGCCGTGGCCGCCGCCGCAGTATTTCCACGCCAACGGGGCGACCCCGCCAAGCGCCGCCACGCCTGCCTCGCCCGCCGCCGGATCGCCGGGGAGCGGGTCCATTTTCTCGCCCATCTGCATCGCGTAGGAGACGCGGACCGCCTCGGCGAGCTTGTCCAGGCTGCTCGTCCAGACCGCTTCGCGAGTCAGCGCGCCGGCGCGAGCGATGGCGTCGAAATCACGCAGGTTGTCCACGTTGCCCGGCGTGTCGTGCGTGCCGCCGGTCCAGTAAATCGCCATGCGCCCGCGCAGAAAATCACCGGAGGTCTTCACCTCCAGATCGGGACGCGCCCCGCTCCGCCAGACGCAAAGCCCCGTCTCCACCACCACGGCGGGGTCCTGCCAACCCACCCCGAGGTCGAGCTCGGCCGTGACGCCGTTTTTGCCGTTGAGCAAGGCCCACGCACCGCTGCCGCCGAGCCCGGCGTTGCGCTCGTAGGTCCAGCTCCGCAGCGAAACCGTCGGCGAGATCGCGCAATTCACCACATAGGTGCCAGAGCGGGCAAAACGAGGCACGTCCAGCCAGCCGCCACCGAAATCCACCCGCAGCGGAGCGACCGCCGGGGCTTTGATCCAACGCACGATATCGCTGGTAGAGATCGGCGCGAAGTCCGGCGGCGTCTTAGGCAACACCACATACTCGGCCCCGACCTCGGCGCAGAGGGCCTTCTTCAGCGGCGAGTATTTGTCGTCCTCCGTGACCGCCAGGATCTGCGGACGAATGCGCAAAAAATCCTCACGAAAATCAATACCCTCCTCGGTGCCGCGCCCCACCACCACGTCGTCCACGCAGCCCAGCGCGGCGATGAGCGCCTGTTTGTGGTCGTCGGGCAGGGAGCTGCGGCGCTGCTTGTGAATCCAGAGCACCTCGCTCGATGCGAAGCTCACCGTGAGGTGGTCGCCCAGCGCCCGCGCCTCGCGAAAAAACTGCACGTGGCCGGCGTGGACGATGTCGTAGCAACCGGAAACAAAGACTCGAATCATGCCCCGACGCTTGCGCATCAAAGGAAGGCGTCCAGTCCAATACACGGGAGCCCGTCGGGTTTTTCCCCTCGCGTTTGCCTGCGGACCCCGTGGCAATCGTCCATGCCTTTCGCAAAACTCGGTCTCCATACCAGCCTCGTCCGCGCCGTCGCGGCCAAGGGTTACACCACGCCCTCGCCGATCCAGGAGCAGGCCATTCCCGTCGTGCTCACCGGCCGCGACCTCATCGCCTCCGCCCAGACCGGCACCGGTAAAACCGCCGCCTTCGCGCTCCCGATTCTCAATCGCCTCGGCCCGCACAAAGCCGGCGGCCCCCGCGTGCTCGTGCTTGAGCCCACCCGCGAACTAGCCGCCCAGGTGGACGAGGCGTTCATGGAGTTCGGCAAGTTCACCGACGCCCGCCGCGCCCTCCTCCACGGTGGCGTCGGCTACGGCAAACAACGCACCGACATCCGCGCCGGTGCCGACATCGTCGTCGCCACCGTCGGCCGCCTGATGGACTTCCTCCAGGAGCGCGAAGTTCGCCTCGACAAGATCGAGATCCTCGTCCTCGACGAGGTGGATCGCATGTTGGACATGGGCTTCATCAACGATGTCAAAAAGATCGTCGCGATGTGCCCGAAGGTCCGCCAGACGCTGTTCTTCTCCGCCACCGTGCCGCCCGAGATCGAGGCCGTCGCCCGCTTCGCCCTCAAGGACCCCGCCCGCATCAGCATCGGCCGCCAGCGCTCGGTCAACGAGAGCGTCACCCACGCCATCTACCCGGTGCCGATGCACCTCAAGTTCGCCCTCCTGCTCGCGCTGCTTGAGAAGACCGATTTCCACAGCGTCATCGTCTTCACCCGCACCAAGCACGGCGCCGACAAGATCGCCAAAAAGCTCAAGGCCGAGAAGCACTCCGTCGCCGTCCTCCACGGCAACCGCAGCCAGGGCCAGCGCAAGGACGCCCTCACCGGCTTCAAAGAGGGCCGCTACGAGGTCATGGTCGCCACCGACATCGCCGCGCGCGGCCTCGACGTCGCGGGTGTTACCCACGTCATCAACTACGACATCCCCGGCACGCCCGACGACTACGTGCATCGCATCGGCCGCACCGGCCGCGCCGCCGCCGAAGGCGACGCCTTCACCCTCGTCTCGCCCGACCAGACCGGCGAGGTCCGCGCCATCGAGAAATTCATCAACGCGAAGATCCCGCAGCTCTACCTCGAAAGCTTCGATTACAAGGCCAAGATCGTCGCCCCGCCGCCCGGCAGCGAGGACGAGAACCGCCGCCCCCGTTTCGGCGGCGGCGGTCGCGGCCCGAGCCGCGGTCCCGGCCCTGCACCGCAAGGTGGCGGACGCTTCGCCGCGCACGGTGCGCCACGTCCCTCCTCGCCGCCCCGCCGCGCCGACCACCTCGAGCCCCGCGCCCCGTTGCCCGGCACCACCGGCGGCAAAGGCAGCGGCGGCCAGCAGCACAACAAGGACCGCGTGCCCGATCCCCTCGTCCAAAAAGGCCGCCCCGGCGCCCACTGGCAGACCCGCAGCAGCGGTCGCCGCTAAGCCGGAGATAGACCGGCGCGC
>JBEGTN010000406.1:0-3356 GCA_041179405.1 Verrucomicrobiota bacterium | reverse complement strand
AAACCATCCCCATCGCCGAGCTCGCCCGCCTCCAACCCTCCGCCGACTGGAAGCCCTACACCGACGCGACCGGCCTCACCGATCTCCGTTCCAACGTGAAAGGCGCCACCCTCACCCTCCCTTTCACCGGCTCCCAAATCGGCCTCTACGGCGTCGCCCGCCCCGACGGCGGCTTCGGCGAAATCCAAATCAAAGACCGCGCCGGCAAAGTCGTCCTGAGTTCCGTCATCGAGACCTACTGCCTCTACCCCGAAGCCTCGCTGAAATTCCTCAGCCCGAAGCTGCCGCCCGGCGACTACACGCTCACCGTCACCGTGCTCGGCGAGCATTTCTTCTGGCAGGCCAAACGCGCCGCCTACGGCAGCACCGGCGATTACGTGTCCGTGCAAAAAGTCCTCATGGTTGAAACCAGCCCGCCTCCCGCCCTGCCCAAAAACCCCATCTTGCCCGATTTCCACGCCGACCCGTCGGCACGCGTTTTCAACGGCAAGCTCTACCTCTACCCCACCCACGACCTGCCCGACATGAAACATTGGGACGAGGTGGACTGGCACGTCTTCGCCACCGACGACCTGACAAAATGGGAAGACCACGGCGTCCGTTTCAGCCTCGCCGATCTCACCTGGGCCAACAAGGAGGCGTGGGCGCCCGACTGCATCGAGCGCAACGGCAAATACTACTTCTACTTCCCCGCCGGCGGCCACATCGGCGTCGCCATTTCCGACTCCCCCACCGGCCCCTTCAAGGACGCCCTCGGCCAACCGCTGGTCAAATCCAACGACGCCGGCATCCACTACATGATCGACCCCAATGTCTTCATCGACGACGACGGCCAGGCCTACCTCTACGTCGGCGGCGCGCGCCAGCTCGGCGTCGTGAAACTCAAGCCCGACATGATCACGCGCGACGGCCCGATCCAGCTCCTCGACATGCCCAAGTTTTACGAGGGCGTCTGGGTCCACAAACGCAACGGCCTCTACTACGCCAGCTACCCCACCCGCGAGAGCCAGAAAACCCAGGCCAACGTGATGGTTTACAGCATGGCGAAAAGCCCCCTCGGCCCGTGGGAATACAAGGGCGAACTCCTCGACAACCACTCGCCCAACGTCCACGGCTCCATCACCGAGTTCAAAGGCCAATGGTATCTCTTCTACCACGTCGGCGTGCCCGGCAAACGCGAGCGCCAGACTTGCATGGAACCCCTCTTCTACAACGAGGACGGCACCATCCAGCCGCTGAAAATGAGCTCGCCTCGAAACTGATCAGCCCCCTTGGCGTCATGTTATCGTCCATGTCGCACCCCACGCCCACCCGTCCCCGTCTCGCGCTCCGCGCCACAATCACCTTGTTGATGTTCGGCGGCTTGGTTCACTTTCCGGCGCTCGGCGCTGCGCCCGCGACTTCAAGTAATGCCGCCGCCGCCGCGAGTGCGCTCCTTCCGCCCGCCGCGCCCGCCATTGCCCCGTCCGTCAGCCTTCCGTCCAGCCGCGACATCCTGGAGGCGATGGAGAGTGCCAACTCCTACTTCATGTCCAAATGGCCGGCCCCGGGATGCAAAGACGGTCTGCCTGGAGGACGTCCCGACAACATCTGGACCCGTGCCGTTTACTACGAGGGCGCGCTCGCCCTTCACCGCATCAACCACGATCCCGCCATCGAGAAATACGCGACGGACTGGGCCACCTTTCACGACTGGGGATTCCGCAAGGGAAACGACGGCCAGAATCCCGACGACCAATGCGCCGCCCAGGCCTACATCGAACTCTACCAGCTCGATCCCGCCAAAACCGAACGACTGAGCCGCGTCCGCGCCAACCTCGACAGCTGGACCCGCCGCTCCAAGGTGAGTTACTGCTCGTGGATCGACGCCCTCCAGATGACGATGCCCGTCTTCGCCAAGATGGCCGTGATCGACAGCAATCCGGCCTACCTCGCCAAGATGCACGCGATGTATGACCACGCCAAAACCAGACTCGGGCTCTACAACCCCGTTGATCATCTGTGGTGGCGCGACAAAAAGTTCAAACCGCCTTACGCGACCCCCCACGGCAAACCGTGCTACTGGTCGCGCGGCAACGGCTGGGTCGTCGCCGCGCTGGTCCGGACTCTGGAGGTCCTCCCCAAGGACGATCCCCACCGCGCGGAATACCTGGGCATGCTCCAGGACATGTCGGCCGCGCTGCTCACCTTGCAACGCGAGGACGGATTCTGGAATGTCAGCCTGGCCGACCCCGACGATTTCGGAGGTCCAGAGACCACGGGCACCGCCCTCTTCATCTACGGCATGGCATGGGCGATCAACCACGGCCACCTGCCCTCCGACGCTTATCTGCCCGCCGTCGCCCGCGGATGGCATGCCATCACCCGCGACGCGCTCCACGCCAACGGCTTTCTCGGCTACGTCCAGGGCACGGGCGATCAGCCCGCCTCCGGGCAGCCAGTGAAGTTTGATTCCCAACCGGATTTTGATGACTACAGCGCGGGCTGCTTTCTGCTCGCCGGCAGCGAAATCCACGCCCTCGGTCGAAACGTAGTCCCAAAGCCGCCGACCGAGCTCCCCTAAAGCCTTCCCGTTTTTATCTCCTCTCGCCGTATGCTCGCTTTCCTTCGTCACGCGCTCCGCGCCGTTTTCACCCTCTCGCTGTTCGCCTGCCTCAGCCTCGCCCGGTCACTTGGCGCTCCGGAAGACGCCGCGCCTCTGCCCGTCCTGACGATCTTTCAAAACCTGAAGACCGGCAAACCCCAGACCGTCGTCACCTACGGCACCAGCCTCACCGCCGCCGCCGAATGGCCCAACGCCCTCCATCGCTACTTCGATCAGCTCTACCCTGGCCAGGTCACCTTCGTGAATGCCGCCCAGTCCGGCCAGCACTCCAACTGGGGCCTCGCCAACCTCGAAGCCCGCGTGCTCTCCCAAAAACCCGACCTCGTCTTCCTTGAGTTCGCCGTCAACGACGCCGCCACCAAGCACGGCATCTCCGCCGAAAAGTGCCGCGCCAATCTCGACACCATCGTCGCCGCCCTCCGCGCGCAAAACCCTCGTATCGACATCGTCCTACAAACCATGAACCCCGCCTGGGATTCCCCCGTATCCGCCCCCAAACGCTACGCCGGCGACCGCCCCGAGCTCGCCGCCTACTACGCCGTTTACCGCGACTACGCCCGCGCCCACCACCTCCCGCTCGTGGATCACTACCCCGTCTGGGCAACTATCCTGCAATCGGAGCCCGACCGTTTTCACACCCTCGTCCCCGACGGCATCCACCCCGACGCCCCCGCCAGCCTCGCCGTCACCTGGCCCGCTATCCAGTCCCTGCTCGACGCCGCGCGCGCCCCCGCCGTCTCCATCGCCGAAC
>JBEGTN010000405.1:0-5165 GCA_041179405.1 Verrucomicrobiota bacterium | reverse complement strand
AGGCACCCTTCATGTGGTCGCCATACCAACCATCAATCGCGAGTTCGATGGCGCGCGCGGGTTTGGATTCGCGCATGGCCTGGGCGACTTCGCGCAGGGAGGCACAAAACTGGGGCCAGTCCTCTTTCGCATCCTTGGGCACCTTGGCGGCGACGTCGTCGCTGGCGAGGGCGTTCACGAAGTCGAGGCGGAGGAGCTTGGCGTGATCGAGGGCGGCGGCGTGGATCTTTGCGGCACCCTTTTCGCCGACCTTGGGGAGCAGTGACACGAGGCGCTCCCAGGCGAGGGTGTTGGCCGGATTATAAACGAAGTTGATCAACGCGATGAGGTCGCGCACGTGCTGGCGTTCAAAAAACTTCACGCCGCTGGTGATGGTGTAGGGCACGCCGGCGCGGGAAAGGGCGAGCTGGGTTTCAAGCGCGATGAAGTGCGAGCGATAGAGCACGGCAATTTCGGAGGGAGACACGCCATCGTCCTCGATGAGGGAGCGCACGCGTTTGATGATAAACTCGGCCTGCTCACGGTCGTCCATCGCCTGGACGAGGTAGGGTTTCTTGGAGTTGGCGCGCGAGGCGCGGAGTTCCTTCTCGAAGTGGCGGCCCTTGGGCTGGGCCTCGAGCACGCCGTTGGCGAGGGCGAGGATCTGCGGGGTGGAGCGGTAGTTGGTCTCGATCCGGTGCAGGACGGTGCCCGAGTGCCGGTCGGGAAAGGTCATGATGTTTTCAAAATTCGCGCCGCGCCAGGAGTAGATGCACTGGGCGTCGTCGCCCACGGCCATGATGCCGTGATGGGCGCCCATGCGGTCGACGATCTCGGACTGGAGTGTATTTGTATCCTGATACTCATCGACCAGCACATGGCGGAATCGGGTGGTAAAGTAGGTGGCGATGTCGGGGGCCTTGATGAGGAGCTCCAGCCAGAGTTCGAGCAGGTCGTCGTAATCGAGCACGTTTTGCTCACGTTTGCTTGCGGCGTAGGCGGCGGCAAAGGCGGGGATGCGCCCGGCGAGTTCGTCGTATTGGGGGAAGTTGCGCGAAATGGTTTCGGCGATGCTCTGGCGGGTGTTGCGGGCGAGGGAGATGACGGAAAACAAGGGACCGGGTTTGGGGTGGGTCTTGTCCTTGAAGAAAACCTTGTCGGAGGCCTCGACGGCGGATTTGAGCAGGGACTCGGATTCGTCGGCGTCGAGGATGGTGGAGTTTTTCGGCAGACCGAGGGCGTCGCCATACATGCGGAGGATACGGGCGCCGATGGAGTGGAAAGTGCCGCCCCAGAAACGGCGCGGCTCGACGCCGGTGAGGTGCTCGACACGGGCGAGCATTTCCTTGGCGGCCTTGTTGGTGAAGGTGAGCAGCAAAATATCGCCGGGGCGGACGCCCATCGAGAGCAGGTAGGCGACGCGATAGGTCAGCGTGCGGGTCTTGCCCGAGCCGGCGCCGGCGAGCACGAGCAAAGGACCGGGCTCGGCGGTGACGGCGGCGAATTGCTCGTCGTTAAGCTCGGCGCGAAAGTCGATCGGCGGAAATCCGGGGCCGGTGTCAGACGTATGATCGAGAGGATAATCCATGGGACGTTTGGTGACAAACTCGGTGAAGGACGGCGCTAGGCAAAGCCCAAAGCGGGTGAAATGCGGGGGGAAGCGTGGAAAGCGATTGGCCATTTGAGCAGGACCAAGTCTGCTCCGCGCATGAAGGTGCACTGGTTTCAACACGTGGAGTTTGAAGGGCTCGGTTTGATCGAGGCCTGGCTGAGGGCGCGCGGACACGAGACGAGCGTGACGCGCTGGTGGGCGGGCGAGCTCGCGGGAGCGGATGCGGCGGCGTGCGAGTGGCTGATCGTGATGGGCGGGCCGATGAACATCTACCAGCACCGTGACCACCCGTGGCTGGTCGCGGAAAAGGCCGCTATTGCGGATGCGGTTGCTCGCGGCGCCCGGGTGCTCGGTGTGTGCCTCGGGGCGCAGTTGATCGCGGATGTGCTGGGCGGCAAGGTAATGCAAAATCCGCAGCGCGAGATCGGCTGGTGGCCATTGAGGGCGGTGTCTGACGGCGCTGGATCGCGTTATGCGTTTCCGTCCGAAACCATGGTGCTGCACTGGCACGGAGATACCTTCACCCTGCCGCCGGGAGCGATACGACTGGCCGAGAGCGCAGGGTGCGCACAGCAGGCTTTTAGCTTCGGTGATCGCGTGCTTGGTCTGCAGTTCCACCTTGAGATGGGCGCTGCGGCGGTGGGGAACATAACCGCTGCTTGTGCGGACGAGTTGAGCGGTGGCGGGCGCTGGGTGCAGACTGCGGAGACGATCAATGCCGGCCTTTACGAACACGCCCGGTCGGCGAGCGCACTTCTGGCGAAGTTGCTGGCGGCCATGGAGCGCGGCTGACGTCGCTCATGCACCGGGACCGGGGAAGGCGAGCTCGAAACGGGTGCCGGTGCCTGGAGTCGAATGCAAGGTGACGTGGCCGCCGAGGTAACGCTCGGTGAGCAGTTTTACGCTATAGGTGCCAAGGCCCCGGCCCGCACCCTTGGTGGAGAAACTACGCATGAAGAGGTGTCGTTGCTGGGCCGGGGGGATGAACTGGGGGTTGTGACACCAAAAGAGGTTGAGTCCGGGCTCGTGCATCGCGCCCAGCTCGATGGTGTCGCCGGGAACGGATGCTTCGAGGGCGTTTTTAACCAGATTGCCGAGGATGCGGTGCATCAAAGTCAGATCGGTCTCGAAATTAAAATTAATCGAACTCGGCGCGATTATGATGTGCCGATCCAGGCAGACGGGATGATGCAAATAAGTCTGCGTCACATCGTGCAGGAGGGCGGTGGATGAAACGAGCTGGAGTAATACATCGAGTTCTTCCGTGTCGGCAGCGAGCAGCAGTCGATGCTGGCGGAGCTCGTTGACCAGCGACTCGGTCATGCTGCGCAAGTCTCCCTTGAATTCACCGACACACTCAGGGTCGGAGTAGATAAGTTGAGCCATTCCATGGAGACCTCCGGCGGTGTTCAGCAGGTCGTGGAAAAACAGGCGTTCCAAAAGGCGATGACGGCTTTCCAAGGTAATATCTTGCGCCGAGACCAGCACGTGCCCTCTCACGCCATCGAAGGAGGCGGGCGTGGCGTGAAAGCGCAATTCAATGGTCTCGCGGTCTGCGGAGATAAAGCGGCAGTCTTGCTCAAGCGGGGACCCTTGGTAGGCGGCGTCGGTGATTTTGTGCAAAGAGCAGAGATTGCAGTCCGGGGAAAAAGCACAGCGGGCGGAAGATTTTATCCCGTAAGGACAATGCAGGCCCTCGGTGAAGAAGCCGGCATCAGTAAAGGGCAGGTCGTGCTGCCTCGCGTATGCAACAAAAGCCTGATTGCGAAATACTATGCGTCTCGATTCATCCAACAAGAGCACCATGGTTGGCAGGCAATCAAAGTAGTGCCCGAGTAAATCCGCGCGCAGCGTGGCCTCCGAATATGTATGGCACCCAGTCGCACCGTTGGAATCAGCGAAGGCGGGCTGTTGCATACGGGATTCCTTTAGGGGGTGAAAAAACTTCACTAAGCCGAGCCGGCAAGGACCTAAACTCTACGAGCGTCTAACGTTCTAACTTAGTAAAAACTTCGTTAAAAAAACATCGAATGGCAATCGCCAAAACAGTGCTCTTCGAGCGGCAGAAAACTACAGCACCACGAGGTTATCGCGATGAATCACCTCGAGATGACGCCGAGCCGGATACAGGGGCTGGATGGCTTCGCTCGGGCGTCCGGCGATACGGCGGACCTCGCCATCGGCAAAAGTGACCTCGCCGCGGGCTATGACACTGCCATCGGGCGCAAGAACATTAACAATATCGCCGGGAGCGAAAGCGCCTCTGACCTCTGTGATACCAATGGCAAGAAGGCTGCGGCCTTGGTCGCAGATGGCGGGCACGGCATCCGCCTTCACCACGAGCGATGCGGTGGGGCGTTGGTAATAGGCAATCCAGCGCTTTTTGGACTCCAGGGGAACCCCCGAAGGGACGAAGTAAGTCCCGGGGTTTTGTCCGGCGAAGATGCGGGCGAGAATATCGGACTCCGCCCCGCTGGCGATAAACACACCGCAACCGGCGCGCAGGGCGATTTTGGCGGCGGTGATCTTTGAAATCATGCCACCGGTGGCGGTGACATCCGTGGTGCCTCCGGCCATGGCCTCGATCTCGGGCGTGATTTTTTCGACTACGGGGAGAATTTTCCCCGTGCCCTTCATGTCGATGAGGCCGGGCGCGGTGGAGAGAATGACGAGGTGCTGCGCACCGATGAGACCGGCGACCAGGGCGGAAAGGGTGTCGTTGTCGCCAAATTTTATTTCGGCGGCGGAGACGGTGTCGTTCTCGTTGATAACCGGGATGACGCCGTAGCGCAGAAGTTCTTCGAGACAGGCCTTGACGCCGAGGTGTCGGGCGCGGGAACGCAGGTCCTCGTGCGTGAGCAGCACCTGGGCCACGGTGGCCTGTTGCGGGTCGAACGCGGCCTGCCAGGTTTGCATCAGCAAGGACTGACCGATGGCGGCGCAGGCCTGCTTACGGGATACGTCGGAGGGTTTCTTTTTGAGACCGAGACGGCCCATGCCGAGGCCGACGGCACCGGAGGATACTACGATGACCTCGGTGCCGCCGGCGCGGAGGGCGGCGATGCCGGCGGCAAGGGCGGTGATGCGAGCCGTGTTGAGTTGACCGATGCCGTGGGTGAGCACGCCGGTGCCCAGCTTCACGACGATGCGCTTGGGCGTGGCTGGGGCGGCGGAGGTGATGGGTTTGACCGAGGTAGGCACAGCGGGAACGGGAGGCGCGGCACGGCGAGCCTAGGCTCGCCGACGAAAGCGGAGCCGAGGCTCCGCACTCCAAAACTCAGCCAACGGTGAGGAGGTCTTTTTCCTTAGTGGCGAGATGCTTGTTAATCTCTTCGATGGATTTGTCGGTGAGTGTCTGAATCTCTTTTTCGGTGCGCTTGGCGTCGTCTTCCGGGAGTTTGGCTTTTTTGACTGCTTCCATGACGTCACGGCGGACATTACGCACATGAACGCGGCCCTCTTCGGCCAAGCGTTGGGCGACTTTGACAAACTCTTGGCGACGCTCGCGGCTCATATCGGCGAGGGGCACGCGAACCACCTGGCCATCGACGGAGGGATTAAAGCCGAGATTGGC
>JBEGTN010000404.1:0-8812 GCA_041179405.1 Verrucomicrobiota bacterium | reverse complement strand
ACCCTGGTGCGTGTTTTCGACGGAGTGCATGCGCCGTGGCAAAAACCGGACCTGATGGCTGCACCCTCCCGTTTGGCGACGGAGACCGAGGCTGATTTCGTGATGGAGGCGGAGTTCGACGACTTGCTTTACGACTTTCGCGCGCGCGGCATCGAGCTCGAGGACGCCGGGCGGGCGGAGGTGCAGGGGCGGCCCTGTCTGCGTTTGCTCGCGACGGTGCGTTTGACGGCGTCCTACACGCTTTATGTGGATGAAGAGACCCTGCAGGTGATCCGGCGCGACCAGCGCAAAATAGTCAGGGGTCGTATGTCTGTCGTGGAAACGTATTACAGTGATTTTCGTCCGGTGGCGGGAGTGTTGGAGCCTTTCCGCATCCGGGTGCAGAGCGGCGACCGGGTGATCACCGAGACCGAGATCACGGAGGTGATCGCCAATCCCGAGGTGCCGGAGGCCTTTTTCGCCCCGCCGAAGGCCGGCTGGCCCAAGTGGTAGGCGAAGGGCGCCTCCGCGCTTGCCAGAATGAGCACGGCGGCGTGAATTCAAACCACATAACCCCATATTACGAACATGGCTGTCTTCGGCTCTCTTTCCACGGTCCGCGCGCAACTGGCGAGCTCCCCTGCTTTCCGGCGGGCTTTTGACTATGTGCAACTTTGCCTTACCCCCGGCACTCCCGAGGCGGCGCGAATCGCGGCCGTGCCGGTGGACGTGACGGAGCGGGTGGAGCTGGGCGGCGGCGTCTTCGCCCTCGAGCAGGCTTACATCGCCAAACCGCCGGCCAAGGGACGCTGGGAGGCGCACCAGGACCATATTGATGTGCAGGTGGTGATCAGCGGCCGTGAGTTGATGGGCGTGATCGAGGTGACCAAGCTGGCGATCGCGGAAGATCTGCGGCCGGCGAAAGACCTGATGTTTTACGCGCCCTGCTGCGAGGGTTCCACGCTCAAGGTGCCGGCTGGCGAAATCGCGGTGTTTTTCCCGGCGGATGCGCACATGCCTTCGCTGGCGGACGGCGCGCCAACCGTGGTCCGTAAAACGGTGGTCAAAGTGCCGGTGGTGGCCGTCGATCCGACGCTGAAGGAGTGAATTACCGCCATCAATTCCATGCGGGCAACTTCGCGGACGTGATGAAACACGCCGTGCTGGTGCGGTTGTTGCGCAGTATGCAGGTGAAGGAAAAAGGCTTTCTCTACATCGATACTCACGCGGGCCGGGGCGGTTATGATCTGATGGCGGCGGCCAGCGGGCTAACCCAGCCGCGCGCGCCGGAGTGGCCGGGCGGCATCGGTCGCCTATGGTCGCGCACGGACATGCCGGCGGAGCTGGCGGACTACCTGGAGCAAGTGCGCTTGTTCGATGCGTTCGCACGGACGGCGGTTGCGGCGGAAGGCGGCGAGGCGGACCTTGCCACCTCGGACGACCAGGCGGTGTCGGGCGGCCCCCAGTTTTATCCGGGCTCGCCGCGGCTCGCGCAAGGACTCCTCCGGCCGCAGGACCGCGCGATGTTTTACGAGGCGCAACCCGACGAAGCGGCGGCGCTGGCCCAGGAATTCCTTGGTTTTAAAAAAGTAAGCGTGCAGGCGCTCGACGGCTATTTGGGCGTAAAGGCGGCGCTGCCGCCGCCGGAACGGCGGGCGCTGGTTTTGATTGATCCACCTTACGAAACCCAGGACGAGTGGACGCGTATCATCGCCGCGATCACGGCCGCCCTCGTTCGCATGCCGGCAGCGACGATCGCGGTATGGTATCCGATGACCACCCGCGCGAAACTGGCGGACTTCTACCGCCAGCTGCTCGCGATCAAGCAGCTTCCGCCCTGCTACACGCTGGAGCTGACAGTGGGAGGGGAAGAGTGTGGCCTGAAGATGCGGGGCAGCGCGGTGCTGGTGTTGAATCCGCCGTGGGGGGCCGAAGGAGCGATGCGTTCGCTGATGCGGTATCTCGCTCCGGTGCTGGCGCAGGCCGAAGGAGCGGAGGGCGGGCTGCATTGGCTGGTTCCGGACGCCTGATCTTATGAGCGGCGCACGGGGTGGACATTCTCGGACAAAGCTGCAAACCCTCTCCAGCATTCGCAACTACACCCCCTAGATGTCATCGCTTTCCTCCCTTGCCCGAGTCCGCCTGCTGATCGTGGAAGACGATCCGGTTTATCGTCGGTTTTTAAGGGAGGTCTTGCGCAAGCTGAGCATGATCGAGCTGGTCGGCGAGGCCCAAACCGGAACGGAAGGGGTGGCGATGTGTCTGGCTCATAAACCCGATGTGTTACTGCTCGATTTGATGCTGCCCGACATGGATGGCATCGAGCTGATCACCCGGGTGCGGCCGACCTTGGCGTCCATGCATGTGATGTTGCTGACGGCGCAGCCGAGTAACGCACTCCCGGCGGAGTTACTGCGTTTGGGGGTGGGCGGATTCCTCGATAAAACCGCCACGGTTAAGGAGATCGCCGATAGCATTGTGAAGATCCTCGCCGGAGGGCTGGTTTATTCGAGTTCCGCCGGGTTGGCGCGGATCGAAGCCGAGCGTCCGGTGATGATTTCCGGGGTGGAGGTGAACTACACGCCGGACGTGTTGACCGCGCGCGAACTCGAGATCGCCCGCCTGGTCGCGGGAGCGATGTCCTCGAAGGAGGTTGCGTCAAAACTCGGGCTGAGCCCGCGCACGGTGGAGAAGCATCGCGCCAATATCTACGACAAGCTCGGTTTGCGTGATGTCGTCGGACTCACGCGCTGGTGCATGCATCACAAGCTCGTCGATTGAAGGGAAAACGCGCCCCATCCGGGCAGCAAAACCCCGCATCTTTTGGGGATGCGGGTTTGTTGAGAAGACGGCAGCGGTCAGGCGGCTGCGTCGAGATGAACGCGCTTGGGGATGCGCAAGACGAGGATGCCGTCGCTCAACTCGGCTACCAAGGCGGCGTAATCGAGGTCACGACCGAGCCGCAAACGGAGTTCATAGTCGAGCTGGGCGCCCTCGAGGTGGGCGGCGGCGAAGTTGACCCGCACGACGTGGCTCTTGCGGCCGACAACGATGAGATCGGGACCCCGCACGATTATTTCCACGCCCGAGGCATTTACGCCGGGCAGGAAAACATCGATCGCCAGGTGTTCGCCGTGTTGCTGGCAGTCGTAGTGCGGCTTCCGAGTCTCTCCCAGAGGGAGGGACTCGACGGAGGCCAGACGACGTTTGCCAAGCAGCTGAGGCGGTAGGATCGTGTTCATGATGTGTGGGAGGGAAATCGGAGAGAGGGAGGTGAAATGATAATAAGGATGCAGTGCGGGGGCTGGTGGGCCTCCGGGTGGTGAAGAATCTGGCTTTTTTAAAGCGGGACCGCTCTTGGAGCGGCCTTCAGATTCGTCGGCCCGGGGCGGGCTGGCGTTTGGACCATGATTGTTGGCAGCCTTGCATACCGGCGCGGCGCAACGCGGTCTTCGTGGTCGAAGCACCGTGGAGGCGGGAAGCGTGGTTGTGAAGGAGGGCGGTCATGGTGACGGTTACTATATATGCTTAATGCAGGCGTTATGCCAAGTGCGTTCAGCATTTTGAAAAGTTAAGATTGCGTGTCGGCCGCGAGGGGGGGCGATGCTTTTGGCGCTTCCGGTGCGAACACACGCAGCTTCCACGGTGGACAAGCGCGGCGGGGTGGCTCTGTTTGGCCCCAACTATGGCTGAATCCACCCCAGTGAATCCTGCGGAGCCCGGGCTCGAAGTGCTGACCCACTTCGTGCGCGAGCGCAACGTGCTCGTAGCTCGGGCAAACCTGTCGGAGCTCTATGTGGACTACTACCTGCACCTCGGGACGAACAAGGTGCATCCGGCGCAGGCGCACGACGCCATGTTCAAGCGGGCGCTCGCGGGCTTTGTCCTGCACTGCGCCTCGCGTCCGCGTCACGAGATGATCGCCTGGACGATTAACTTCCAGGAGCCGCGTGTGAACCTCTTCCTCACCGGCGACAACGAACTCGGCACCGTGATCGGACGTATTTTCGACGAGAACGTGCGCGAGCTGCCGGAGAATGTTTTTTACTGCGACGTGGTGCGCCGTCGCGAGCCCTCGCGCCGCAGCGCGGTGAATTTTGTCGGGTCCGATCCGCTGTTGGCGGTGGAGAAGTTTTACACGCAAAGCGAGCAGCGGCCGGGGCGGTTTTTCCAGCTTGGGGAAGAGGAGTTCGCGCTGGTCTGTGAACATCCCGACTGCGATGCCGCGTGGTTCTCCGCGCTCGACGTAGAGCAGGTGCGCGCGATGGAGAAAAACGAGACCCTGAGCCTGCTCGAGACGCGGGTGTGCCGCTGGCACTGCGGGTGCAACCAGGCACGAATGCTGGAAGTGCTCGCGCCGGTGATGCGGACCGACCCCGAGGGCCTGTTCGCCGGCGATGCGGTGATTACCATTCAATGCCCGCGCTGCGCGGCGCGCCATGCGGTGACGCGCGAGGCGCTGGAGGCCTTCGTGGCGGGGCAAAAGTGAGGCGCGCGTGAATACGATTCTTCACAACATCTGGGCGGGGTTCGCGGAGGCAAAGCCGCTCGACCTGCTCAATCTCGTGCTCGGCGTCGCCGGCGTATGGCTGATGACCCGGCGCAGCCTCTGGTCCTTTCCAGTGGGCCTGGCGGCGGTGAGCGTGCAAGGCGTGCTGTTTTGGCAGATGCGCTTCTACGCCGACGCCAGATTGCAGGGATTTTTCTTCGTGTGCCTGGTCTATGGTTGGTGGCATTGGACCAGGCATAAGGGCGGTGCCCCCGAACTCCCGGTCACCCGGCTAAGCTGGCGGGCGCGACTGGTCGGCGTGGGGGCCGCGCTGGTGCTCACCTTTGCCTGGGGTGCGTGGCAGGCGGCCCACACCGACGCGGCGATGCCCTACCGCGACACCTTCATCGCCTCCTTCAGCCTGCTCGGTCAATTCTGGCAGGTGCGCAAACGACTGGAAAACTGGCCGGTATGGACGGCGGTCAACGGCGTTGCCATCGCCACCTATTGGTCGGCCGAGATGGCCTTCACCGCCTTCCTCTACGCGCTCTTTCTCGTGCTGGGCCTGCTGGGCTGGCGCGAGTGGTCGCGCTGCCTGCGCACCGAGGCCGCCCCCAAGGCATGAAACCGCCGCTGCGCATCGTCCTCTTCGGGCCGGAGTCCACCGGCAAATCCACCCTGGCCGCGCGGCTGGCGGAGCGTTTCGCCGCGCCGTGGTCGGCGGAGTTCGTGCGGGAGTATTGGGATACGCACGGCGGCGTGATCACGGCGGCGGACCTCGAAGCCATCGCGCGCGGGCAAGTGGCGGGCGAGGAGCAGGCGGCGGCGCGGGCCACGGCGGACGGCGCGGCGCTGGTGTTTCACGACACCGATCTGCTGACCTGCACCCTGTGGGACGATTTGCTGTTCCCTGGCGCGTGCCCCGAGTGGGCGCGGACGGAGGCGGCGCGCCGGGCTCGTGCGTGCGACCTTTATCTTTTTTGCGACACGGACCTGCCGTGGAGTCCCGATCCGCAACGGTGTTTTCCCGATGAGGAAGGGCGTGCGATGTGTCGGCGGGTTTTCCTGGAGGCGTTGGAGCGCACCGGCGCACGCTGGGCGCGGGTGCATGGAGTGGCGGAGGAGCGCGAGGCGCGGGCGGCGCTGGCGGTGGAGGGCGTGCTTGCGCGCTGCTCGGTTCGGGCCTAGGGTCGGTGAGTCATGAGTGCCATCGAGGTCATCGAACTTATCAAAAAACTGCCGCCCGAGGAGCAGGCCGTGGTTTTTGCGTTTGGCGACGAGGCCCGCGAGCAGGCCGCCGGCGGCGTGGTCCGCCAGGCGAACCGAGACAAGGCGCGGGAAGTCGCGAGGCAGGTTTTTGACCGTCACCCCGAGCTTTTTCGTAAACTCGCGCAATAGATGACTCCCGAGTTTCTAGATCGGGACATCGTGATGGATATCCATCGCGAATCGCTTGCGCGCCACGGCGGCCTAGACGGCCTGCGTGACGAGAACGCTTTTCTATCCGCCCTCGCAGCAGCGCAGAACACTTACTTCTACGGCACTGGAGATGTGCATGATGTCGCGGCCTCCTATGCGTTTCACCTTGCGGAATCGCAGGCGTTTCTGGACGGCAACAAGCGCACGGGTATAGGTGCCGCCCTGACCTTTCTCCTGCTCAACGGCTGCGATGATAAGGGCGAGGATTCAGCGCTCTACGATGCTATGATCGCCATCGCCCGCCGTGAATTAGATAAAGCCGGGCTGGCGGCGCTTTTGCGGGCGCAGTTCCCTGTCCGCACCGACACATGAGCACGGCCGAATGGAGCGATAGCTACGAGGCCCGCTTTGGCGGGCTGGGGCGGGTGTTGGGGCGGCCGGTGCTGACGCGATTGCACGCGGCGCACGTCTGCGTGGTTGGCATCGGCGGGGTGGGCTCCTGGACGGTCGAGGGGCTGGCGCGCAGCGGGGTGGGGGCGATCACGCTCATCGACCTCGACGAGGTGTGCGTGAGCAACGTGAACCGGCAGCTCCCGGCGATGGATGGCCACATCGGCCGCGCCAAGGTGGACGTGATGGCCGAGCGGATACGCGCGATCAATCCGGAGTGCCGCGTCGAGGCGGTGCAGGAGTTTTACATGGCCTCGAACGCGGAGCGCCTGCTCGCGCCGGCCTACGACGTGGTGGTGGACGCCATCGACTCGGTGGATCACAAAGCGCGCCTGATCGCGGGCTGCGTGGCGCGCGGGCGGGCTTGCGTGACGCTCGGCGGCGCGGGCGGCAAGCGCGACGGCACGCGCCTGCGCATCGGCGACCTCGGCGAATCGGGCGGCGACGACCTGCTGCGGCAGGTGCGCAAGACCCTGCGCAAGGAACATGGTTTTGCCGGCGGCGAGGGTGCGCGCTACGGGGTGCGGGCGGTGTGGAGCACCGAGGCGCCGGTTTTCCCCTGGGCGGATGGCACCTGCGCGGCGGAGAAGGAGCCGGGCAGCAGCACGCGGCTGGATTGCGCGAGCGGCTTTGGCTCGGCGGTGTGGGTGACGGCGGCCTTCGGCCTCGCGGCGGTGCAGGTCGCGGTGGAGTTGATCGGCGATTCTAAGTCAATGATCGGCCAAACAGGCATGGAGTGACCGACGTTTACGGACTTTTTTTGTCACAGAGAGCACGGAGCTCCGACACAGAGGCCACAGAGCAGAGGAGGGGAGGCAGAGAACGGGAATGAAAAGGAGAAGGAAGGGTGGAACCGCTAAAGCTCGCTAAATAACGCTAAAAACGGAACGGCAGGTTAACCACTGATTCGCATTTATGCACACTGATAGGAGGAGATAATCCTGGACATGACAGGCTCGAAAATTCTGCGTCAGTGATAATCAGTGTGCATCAATGGGTAACGCTCCGGGATATTCGGGCGGGCATTACTCTGTGTTCTCTGTGTCGGAGCTCCGGCTTGGCGCTGTGACTAATCCGAAGAAATGAGATGCCGCCTAACGTTGCCGGGGTGGGCCGAAAAGGCGGGTGAAGTTGGTCGCGATTTGCGCGGTGAGCGTGGCGACCTCCACGCCGCGCAGGGCGGCGAGGCCGGTGTAGGCGGCCTCGATGTTGCCAGGGTGGTTGATAGGTGCGCCGTCGGCGGCGGGCGGGAGTTTGTGGGTGCGCCAGGTTTGCGGCGGGATCATCGCGGGCGCGTCGGTCTCGCAGAGCAGGCGCTCGGCGGGGAGGGCGCGGAAGACGTCCTGTTGACGGGTTTTGCGCGGATCGAGAAAGGCGGGATTGAAGGAGAACCACGCGCCGAGGGCGACGAGTTCGGGCACGAGTTCGACGGGGCCGCCGTAGGCGTGGAGCAGGAAGCCGCGCGACGGACGCGCATGCGCGCGCAACAGCGGGAGGAGCTCGCCGAAGGCTTGCAGGCAATGGATCGTAACCGGCAGATCGCGCGCGGCGGCGAGGGCGAGCTGGTGGAGGAAGGTGGCGACTTGCTCGTCCATCGGGGCGCGGCGGGCGCCGGCGAGGCGCGGGTCGTCGGGGCGGGCGGAGTCGAGTATCCAGCGGTCGAGCCCGATCTCGCCGACACTGGCGCGAGGATCGGCGTCGAGCCGGGCGGCTAGTTGATCGAGCCAGTCGTCGGGGCGGGGCGCACCGGCGTCCCACGGGTGGATGCCGTAAGCGGGGCGGACGAAGGGATGAGCGGCGGCGAGGGCGGTCACGGCGTGCCAGTCGTCGGGGTGGGTGCCGTTGACGACCATCTCGCCGCCAGGCCCGGCGATGTCCGGCCAAGCGGAGGCGATCCGGTCGAGGTGGGGTGTGAGCGCCGCGTCTTGGAGATGGTTATGGGCGTCGTGGAGCATCGGGTGAACGAAGGGTGATCGTAGCGTAAACGCTGAACAGCGCCAAGCTTTCGGATTTTAATGCAAAGGCGCAGAGGGCGAAACGGGGATTTGGCACCACGCGATTCCCGTCTTTCACGCGTGCGCGCAAGATGAGGCGGCGGGCGTCAAGGCGGGCTTAGACCCCATGCGGGTGGCGTTGATAGGCGTCGTGTTTGGGAAACTACGGATTGGACTGTATGCACCGGCACGGGAATCCGCCAACCGCCGTTCTTCGGCGGCACGGGTTTCGGGCCGGATAAAATCCCATGAAAACTCTCACCCACGAGGCAGTGGCGCATTGTGCGCATCAACTCTGGCAGGACTCCGGTTGCGTCGAGGGACGCGATCTCGACAACTGGATCGAGGCGGAGCGCAGGCTGGTTTCAGACGAATCAGCGGCGGAGCTGGCCGCCGCCTTGCATCCGGGCGTTGAGCATATTCCGGGTGATTCGCCGGCGGATCACGCGCGGGATGAAATCGCCGCGGAGCAGAAGCACGA
>JBEGTN010000403.1:0-4182 GCA_041179405.1 Verrucomicrobiota bacterium | reverse complement strand
TGGGGCCGCAGCAGTCGGCAAAAGGTTTGCCGGAGCCGCAGGGGCAGGATTCGACGGCAGGGGAGGCGGAGGTGGAGGCTTTGGGCTTGGTGGGCATGGAAACTTTTAATCGCGCCGGAGGAAGGCGGCGGCGGCAAGCGCGGAAAACGGAGCGCGGTCAGCGGAGGCGGCGGGGATGAGCACGAGCCACTTGAGCTCGCGCTCAAGCCTACGGGGAAGGGAAGCGGCGCTCAGGGCGTGCGGATGATCTGGACGCGGAGGAAGCGCTTCTGGTTGCCGGCGGCGAGGGTGCTGGAATCGCGGAAGGTGACCGTCTCGGTGCCGTCGCCATTGGAGGTGGCGGAGCCGACTTGCACGGCGTTGGCCGTCCACGCGCCGGTGAGGTCACCGCTGGTCTGCACGGCGTAGGCGAGATCGAGGGCGGGGGCGCGGCGGCGGAAGGTGAGGGTGAGGTAATCGGAGCCGCTGATGTTTTGCACGGCGGAGGTGGGCTTGCCGGTGGCGTCGGTGGACTTGGGGGCGAGGCCGAAGGCGAATTCGAGGAGGTTGTTAAGACCGTCGGCGTCGGGGTCGGCGTTGTCGCCGCTGATGGCGGAGTTGGCGACTTCCAGCGGGGTGAAGTTAGAGGCCTGCCAGGTGGAGAAGGCGCTGGAGACGGTGACGACGGCTTGCTGGCGGGCGCCGAGGATGGCACCGCCGATGAGCGGCGCGGCGAGATTCACGGTAAAGGTTTCCGCGTTCTCGGCCACGCCGTCGGACACAAGCGGGACGGTGATGGTCTTGGCCGTGGTGTCGCCAGAGGCCCAGGTGAGCACGCCTGAAGTGGTGGTGAAATCGGTGCCGGCGGTGGCGGTGCCGGCCACGGTGGAGTAGCCGATGGTGAGAGCGCCGAGGGAGCCGCCGGTGCGCGTGACGGTCAGGGTGGCGGATGAACCCTCGGCACCGGCGAAGGTGTCGGCCGAGAATTGAATGACGCCGGGGCGGTTGACCAGGCCCGGGACCAAGCGCCAGACGGGGCCGTCGATCGGGGAGTTTTGGAAGAAGGCGTAGAAGCCGGCGAGGACGACGTTGCCATCGGGTTGAAGCGCGAAGTCCTCGACCGTGTCGCCGTGGCCGCCGGCGGCGGCGAAGGCGGTGTCGAGCGCACCGGTGGATTGCAGGCGGGCGATGCGGGTGGCGGTGACACCGCCGATGGTGGTGAAGTCGCCGCCAATGAGAATGCGGCCATCGGGCAGCGCCAGAAGGGCGTAGGCGGGGGCGTTGAGCAGAGGGGCGAAGCTGGCGTCGAGCGTGCCGGTCGAAGTCAGCCGAGCAAGGCCGGTGCGAGCGGAGCCGTTGAAAGAGCTGAAGTCTCCGGCGACGAGGATCTGGCCGTCGGGCTGGAGTGAGATCGCGTAGATGCCGCCGAGGAAGTTGACGTCGAAGGCATCCTCCGCGCCCGCGACCACGCCGTTGAAAGTGGCGTCTAGGCTGCCGGTGGTGGTGAGGCGTTGCAGGCCGACGCGCGGATTGCCACTGGGGAAAAAGTAGGAGCCGCCGACGAGGAGTTTGCCGTCGGTTTGGAGGGCGAGGGCGTCGATGGAGAAAATGGTCGGGCCGGTGAAGTTCGCAAACGAGGTGTCGCGTGCGCCGGTGGGCAGAAGCCTGACGAGGCCGTTGCGGGCGGTGCCGTCGTAGGAGGTAAAGGAGCCGCCGATGAGGATTTTGCCGTCGGGCTGGACTAGGATGGCGGTGACTGAGCCGGTGTTGGCACCGGAGCCGGGGTTGAAACTGGTGTCGAGCGAGCCATCGGCGTTGAGGCGGGCGATGCGATTGCGGCCGGTGCCGTTGAAGGAAGTGAAGTCGCCGCCGACGAGGATTTTGCCGTCGGGCTGGCGGGCGAGAGACCAGATGAGGTTGTCGGCGCCGGAGCCGGGGTTGAAGGCCGGGTCCACCAAGCCGGATGCGGTGAGGCGGGCGATGCCACCGTAGTTGTAGGGCGTGAAAGAGGCGTCTTGCAGGGTGTTGAACGCACCGGCGATCAGGAGGGTGCCGTCGGGTTGCACGAGGACCTTGCGCACCGTGCTGTTAATGAAGTCGGGGACGAAAGACGGATCGCGCGCGCCGGGATCGGCTATGGTGACGGTGGCGCTGGCGGGGGTGACCACGACTGAACCACCGGTGGGCGAGGCGAGGGTGACGTTAAAAGTTTCGGTGCCTTCGACGAGGGCGTCGGCGACGAGCGGGATGGTGACGGTCTTGGGCGCGGTGTCGCCGTCGAGCCAGGTGAGAGTGCCCGACGTAGTCGTGTAGTCGGTGGTCGCGGCGGCGGTGCCCGCGGAGGTGGAGTAGTCGATGGAGACCGTGCCGGTGGAGTTGGCGGTGCGGGTGACGGTGAGCACGGCGGAGCCGCCCTGCTCGTTGACAACATAGGAGGAGGCGGACCAGGCCAGACGGGGCTGGAGAGTGACCTGCACATCCAGCCACTCGTCGGCCCCTGTGCCGCCCTGCGCGACGGGGCGGATGGCGATGCCGGCGGCGGAGTCGTTGAAGGTGGTGTTGAGGGCGAGCGGGGCGTCGAGGACGCTGGTGCCGGGGGTGGTGAGATCGAGGAGATCGCTCTCCTTGTTCTCGTTGTATCCCCAAGTGACATACGCGCCGTTGTCGGCGTTGGCGGACGTGGTGGCGCGCCGGTAGCCGATCCAGTAATCACGAGTGGAGTCGCGAACGATTTTCAGGGCGAGGGGCGAGGCGAGGTTGGCTGCTGAAGAATCAAAACGGAAAATGCGGTAAGTGCCGGAGCTGGCGGCGAGAGTGACGGCGGTATCAGGAATCCACTGGAGGATGTTTTTCTTCCATGGACCGAAGTCGTTTTCGAAACCGGCGCCGTCGCCCATGAGGTCGAAGGTGTCGCCGTATTCGAGGGAGCTGCCATTGAGCGCGACGGGATCGGTGGCAGGAACCTTCCAGAGGTTGGCGTGGGAAAGGCCGTAGGTGTGGCCGAGCTCGTGGGCGACGACGTCCATGCTGAAGCTGCCGTTTATCCAGAGTTCGGAACCGGTGACGTTCGCGAGACCCGCGTAGTCGATCTTCGAGCCGGAGATGTTGCCAAGGTAGCTGAAGACGAGAGCGATGCGGTCGTAGTTGGCGAGATTGAAGCCGGCGGCGGTGGCGGCGGCCCGGGCGTGGGTGTGGAGGAGGACATCGGCGCCGGCGGTGGCGTAGCTGGCGGCAGTATTCGGGACACGCAGGACTGAGGTGATGTCGGTGGAGTCGCCTGAGACGGGGGCGGCGAGGATGACATCGGTTTTGCCGAAGCTGCTTTGCTGAAAAAAGGCGCGGACGCCGTTGGTGCCGTTCACGACATTGGCGACGTAGTTCTCGGTGATGGGGGCGTTGCCGTCGGTGTCGTTGACGGGCGTGCCGACGAGGTCGGAGAAGTCGATGCGGATGACGAGCAAGCGTTTGTCGCCATGCGTCCAAGCCTGGCTGGGGCGGCCGGAGATGGTGCTGGAGCCGACGCCCGAATCGGCCTCGAGGTGCAACGGGTTTACCTCGGCGGCGTGAAGTGCGGCCACGAAGGCGGGCAGCGCGGACTTGGAGGGCAGGATGGTGAAGCGACCGTTGGCCTCGACGGTGAGGGCACCGGAAGGCACTGATGCGGCCTCGCCGTCCTCAAGGATGCGATAGCGCGCGTCGCTGACGGCGAGGTGGCCGTCGAGGGCGATGCCGATAAGAGAGGTGGCGGGCAGGGAGGAATCGGCAAGGCGGGAGCCGTAAACATGGACGCGGTATTCGCGGTCGCCGACGACGGTGGCACGATAGCGATCTTCGGCCGGATTGTGAGCGCTGTCGTCGCGATGAAAACAGGTTTGGATAACGGGGAGTTCGGCGCGGGTGGAGATGAGTTCCTCGAGTTCGGCGAGTAGAGAAGACGGGAGTTGCGCCCGAATGGTGCGGGGAAGGGCGGCGGCGAGGGCGGCCTCGGGGTCGTTGCGGATCAGATCGGAAAGAATGGCGCGGCGGTCACGTGCGAGGGCGATGCCCTCCGGGAGCAGTGCGGGCCGGGTGGCGGCGGGCGTGGCGAGGTAGCGCTCGGTCCAGGCGAGCAACGCGGAGCTGGCGGGGAGAGGATTGGCCGCTGAATGGGATGATACGGCGGCGGCCACGACATAGGGCTGGAGCGCTTTATGCGGAGTCGGG
>JBEGTN010000402.1:0-4537 GCA_041179405.1 Verrucomicrobiota bacterium | reverse complement strand
CCGGGGATATACGTCGTAGCACGAGGGTGTTTTTGTCTTCCAGGAGCCATTCCCAGTTTTCGCCTTTGGTCACGTTGATCGCCTCGGCCACCGCCACCGGGAAGTTCACGTAGAAGCTGCTGGTCACGCTTCGTTCCACTTTCTGGATTCGCACTGGATAACCCATCTTACCATTTCAGCGTATTTCTTTTATCGGCGCAATAGTAACGGTATTTATACTATTGTTATGGTTCCTTCCACCCATCTCTCCCGTTTCCTCAATCGCCTTCGCGCCCACGCGCCTTGCCCCACCAAAATGGCTCGGCAAACAGGGTTTTGTCAGCGCGAGGCCCGCAAACCCACTCTCGGCTCTTTTTCTTGTCGTGCGGGTTTCAGGTCTTGCAGCCTTCCACCAGCCTGCGCTTGCAGGCCATGCTGGCCGGATTGTTCGGGGCTTTAGCCTTTCCAAGCAAGCGCTTCACAAACGCCTGAACGAGCGCTCGAGCGCTTTTCTTCAGGCCTGCATCGCGACACTCCTGGCCAAACCAGCGCGCAAGGGCTGGGCGCTCTGCGCAATGCCTCTTTCGGCCGGGTGCTGTTGCATGACAGCACGTGCGTCATGCTGCCGGCCTCCGAGGCCGGGCGTTTTCCCGGTCCCGCCAACCAGCTATCACGGGCGCAGGCCGGTCTGCGCCTGCAACTCATTTATGATCTGATGGAGGAGCGATTGGTCGATTGCCGGCTCACGCTGTTCACCCGCAACGATCAGGCCGTCGCCAACGAACGTCGGCGCAAGGCGCGGGTTGATCGCGACAAGCGCCTGCGCCATGATCAGAAGTATTATAAATTACTGGGATGGACGCTGCTGCTGACCAATGCGCCAAAGGCACGGCTGCCCTTGCGCACGGCGGTCGGAGTCTATCGCCTGCGTTGGCGCATCGAGATCATCTTCAAGGTTTGGAAAAGTCATCTGGGCCTGTTGCACGCCTCGAAGGCGAGTGGTGCGCAGATGCTGGCACTGGTGCTGGGCCTGCTTCTGTTTTGTGTGCTCCTGCACGAAAGTATGCCCGCCGAGGCAGATGCTTCGCTAGCTAGCCTGCTGAAGGTCGCGCAGTTCATGGCCACCCCCACCGGTCGTCACACTCAATCCGGTAACCTCCGCGATACGCTCCGGGCGTGACGCATCCAATGCTCGCATCAAAACCGCCTGAATCCGGCGCTGGTCGGCCACACTCCCAGCCTCTTGCCTGAGTAACTCCTTCATTCGCGCTGCTGTGCCGAGCGGAAAGTCTTTGGGCGGTCGCATAACCATACCTTCTCGGCATAACCACGAAGGTATGGTTACTATATATTTTAAAGCGAAATGGGATCAGCTAACCTCGCCGTTCACTTAAGCACAACAAAAAGGCCCGCCATTTACGGCGGGCCTTTTGCTGTGTAAATAAACTGCAGTTAGTTAATGCTAACGCCTATTTGCGAGTGCTCGATAGTATTGATCAGCTTTATTTTCAGTGCTTGATCCATCGTGGATCCGTTGACGATACCGATTAACTGTTGCTTAATATAGTCTTCCAAACGTGTCTTGGTTACTCCATCTGGCGCAACGATGAGAACTTGATCGGCATTTGTTATATCTATTGTGGATCCATTGGGATAAACAACTTCCACAGCCCCCTCAGCAGTGGAAACAGTAAGGGTCCTCTTAGCTACGCTGTAAGCAACGCTGAAAATCGTTCCACGAACACCAGCCGCGCCAACGGGTGTAGTCACCGTATATTCGGAATTCGCTTTGAGCTTCTTAACTTTGGAAACAATTTCACCGCGGCTCAAAACAAACTTGGTTTTAGAAACAGAAGGCTCTTCGACTGTCTTGGCATCAGGAAGCGCGCCGGAGAATAATTCCTGCTCAAATTTGCTGATTTCAATTTCCGTATCCGGACGCACCGAAGCAATCGCACCGTTAGGGAAAACGATTTCAACAGAAGATTGACCTCCTCCTGTTCTGATGACCGCACCTTGCTTGAGAATGGCGCCGCTCTTTAAGGGAGCAAACTCTCCGCTAGAATCGGCCTTGTAGGTTACGTCTTGAACGACGTAACGGGCGGAGAAAGTCCCCGCTACCAGGCCTGCAGCCTGAGCGGCGGCGGCGAATGCAACGGCTGCAAAGCCGCCAAAAATAAGACGCAGGGTATTTTTCATGTGATTAATTCGGGCAAATTAGTGGCAGAAGTAAAATCGAGTGCAAGTTTGGCAGTTCTAATGCGGCTGGCAAGCGCAGTTCTAACAACATTTAGAAAAAGAGCAAAAAAGCGTGTTTTTTTACTCAATCGCAAGGTCAAGCATCACACATTCGCTCACGGAGTTCAACTACCTTGCTCCTCAGTTCCTCTGCCAGTATCTTCCGATCGCTGCCCGCAACTGACGCTTCGCCCCAGCCAACCCTGGCTTCGATCCAAGGTAGAGTGGCGAGATTGATCAAATGCGGAGGTAGCGTCATGTCTCCCCACCAGCAGACTTCGTTTTCAACCGAGCGTCCGGAGGGCACGTCGTAAACCAATCCTGCGCACATCAAGCGCCAGCCTTCCGTTATCGCTGGCGCCAGCAGAGAGGCTCGAAACGGCAGCACCGTTTTCCCGTCGCTGGTTGTGCCCTCCAGAAACAAAACCACTCCGACTCCCGCAGCCATAACCGGAGCCATTTCTTCGCCTATGCGGGCAACATCCCCGCGACGCTCTCTGTTAATAAAACGGGTGCCTGCCTTGGCCGCGAACCAGCCAAAAACAGGCCAGCCGCGCACTTCTCGCTTGGCCACAAACACCACTGGGCTGAGCGCCGATAAAACCATGATGTCGATGTAGCTCATATGATTTGCCACGATGACCGCGCCGGGCGAGGGCTTGCCTTGTTCCACCAATCGCACGCCCAGCGCGCGCAGGAGATTTCTGCACGTGCGGCTCAACCACGCAGCCTTTACCGTTAGTTCGTGGCGTCGCCGACCGAGCGTGCAGTAATCCACCGCCGCCCATAGCAACCAGACTAAAACCAGCGCGAGTCTCGCCGCACCGCGTAGTCGATTCCAGACGCCCGTGCGTTTCATGGCGCAGTTACTTTAATCATTATCCAAGGTATCTTTTTAATGTTCTCGCGGCTGCTCCCTCGAGGTCCATCCAGGTGAGAAAATCAATCGTGCCGAAGGAACGATCTATTGCTGGTTCACCACAGATTTTCGCACCGAGCATCAAGTAAGTGCCCATGAGTCGGGGCACTTTTACACCGGCCTTAGGCCGTCCTTGTAACGGATGGCAGCGCCAGTCCGGCTGAGGCTTTGTGCGCCAAGGTTCGTCCACCAAATAACGCGATTTAAGCTCTGCATACACTGCAAGTCCCTCCGCCTCATCTTGCGAGGTGAGCGAACTGCACCCGGTCAGGTAGCGTGCTCCGCAGGCATGTGAATACTGCGCTATGCCGCGCCATAACAAGCCAAGGACGGCTGGATTCCGGTGCTCCGCTGCCACACAGGCACGTCCCAATTCAATCATTTGACTGCGGACTCCTTCATACGGCGAAAACTCAAATTCGCGGGCGCTGTAAAACCCCAATCCCGACTCGGCCGCACGTTTACCGGTCTGCAACCGATACGTCCCTACCGCCATCTCGCCGTTGGAGTCCTCCACGAGCAAATGGTCGCAAACCGCGTCGAATTCATCCTCATCCCTCCCGGTGACTGCGGAGCTCGCCAAACCTTCATGCATTTCAACGTTAAACACTTCATAACGAAGTCGCTGCGAAGCTGCTAGATCTTCGGCGCTAGTTGCCAGTCGTAACCGGTAAGCAGGCGTTGCCGCCGCTATTTGCATCACTGGTGCGTTCATGCTTCCTTCTTGGGGTTCACCCGACCTAGCAAGTCCTTCAGCTCGCGTGCCGTCAAGACTTGCGCCCCGTTGGATCTATTTTCGGCCGCGATATAAAACGCCTCCCGCCACTGGCTGCATAGGACTCGCCAACCATGCCACACCGAATGGCGTGGATCGTAGATGTTCGTGGCCTCCGAACTCACTCCATTCAATTCAATCACCGTGAATTCACCCCGTTGTAAGGCCTCTTTGGATGAAGTTCGAACATCGTATCGACCAAAATAAAATCCCGAATAGGCGCGGCTGACCGACTCTACGGCAGTCTCCAGCGCTGGCGTTATCAGGTGTCCGCCGTCCAGAAAAAGCGCACCACGGCAATGTGTGCCCAACTCGGCCAGCATCACTTCCGCGCCTGCTTCCGGCACTTCATCCAATTTCCCGCGCTCGCCGTAGTAATTTAAAAAAAACTCCGCCATGCACACCGCTCTTTCGTCCGCCAGAATCAGCCGCTCCAGTGTGCTGCGCCCATCCCCTGTAACCGCAACCGTGCGTTTGTCCGTCAGGGCAAATATCCTGCCTCGCCCGGCTGATGGCCTCCGCGTGTAAAACACCCCGAATTCCACTCCCGGGACATAGCGTTGCACGATTAAGACACCGTTGTCCGTCGCCAGTTTTGCCGCGATCTCGTCCTCGTTCCGGGCGAT
>JBEGTN010000401.1:0-7855 GCA_041179405.1 Verrucomicrobiota bacterium | reverse complement strand
ATGTTTTTCTCGGGGATGTCGAGGATGCGGGCGACGGCGGCGCGGTGCTCGGGCTTGGCGAAGTCGCGGCCGCCGATGAGCGAGGTGGCGTTGGCGTAGAGGCGCGAGCCCATCGCGTTGCACTGGCCGGTGATGGAGTTGGCGCCGGTGCCGGGGCGGCCGATGTTGCCGGTGATCAACGCGAGGTTGATGAGGGCCTGGGCGGTGCGGGTGGATTCGTGGCCCTGGTTGACGCCCATCGTCCACCAGAAGGAGACGGCCTTGCCGCGACCGATGAGGCGGGCGAGGCGGCGGATGTCGTCGGCGGAGATGCCGGTCTCGGCGGCGACACGCTCGGGCGGGTATTCGGCGACGAAGCCGGCGAAGCCGGGATAGCCGTTTACGTGGGCGTCGATAAACTCGCGGTGTATCCGATTCTCGGTGACGAGAACGTTGGCGACGCCGTAGAGGAGCCAGAGATCGGACTTGGGCCGCAGGTTGATGTGCCAGGTGGCGGCCATCGCGGTCTCGGTGCAGCGCGGGTCGAGGACGACGATCTGCGGGGAGTTTTTGTTCATCATCACCCGCTGCCACATGATGGGGTGGGCGATGGCGGGGTTGGAGCCGACGAAGACGAGGACGTCGCTCTCCTCGAAGTCCTTGTAGGTGTAAGGAGGGGCGTCGAAGCCGAAGGACTGTTTGTAGGCCACGTGGGAGGTGGCCATGCACTGGCGGGTGTTGGAGTCGCAGTGGAGGCCGCCCATGCCGAATTTGAAAAGCACGCCGAGCAGGGACATCTCCTCGACCGGAATCTGGCCGGTGGAGAGGTAGGCGATGCTGTGCGCGCCGTGGGCGGCCTGGACGCCCTGCATACGCTCGGTGAAGACGCGCAGGGCGGTGTTCCAAGCGACGGGTTCGAGGCGGCCGGTGCGCGGATCACGCACGAGCGGGGTGGTGGCGCGGTCGGGGGCGGCAAGCGGGGTGAGCGCTTCCCAGCCCTTGGGGCAGGCCATGCCGAGGTTCACCGGATAGGACGGATCGGCGGAGAGGTTAATGGCCTGGCCCTCGGCATCGAGGTGGATGTGAAGGGAGCAGCCGGTGGCGCAGAAACCGCAGACGGACTTCGTGGTGGTGGCGGGGGCGAGACGGGCGGGGACCTGGGGCAAGCCGAGACCGTGCTCGGCGGGATGGCGCACGAGCTCCGATGTCATGGGACCGGCGTGGGCGCGCACGGCGAGGAGCGAAGGATCGAGCAAGGGAAGTTTGGCCACGGTGGACACGGGAAGGAGCGGTGCGGTGTTAGTGGGCGGAGCCAGTTGGGCAGGAGATGGAGGCGGCGGAGAGGCCGGGCATCTTAGGCGAGTCCACCGCACGGAAGTAGAGGGCGCGCTCCAGCAGCTCGCCAAGGACGAAACCGACGAAACCGAAGGCGGGCTCGCCGAGGGCGAAGAACAGCAGGGCGAGACCGCCGGTCGCAAGGCGGGCGACCAGGTGGCCGAGCAGCGGGCCCCGCTGGAGGCGCGCGGAGGGCGAGGAGCCGAAGAGCGAGGAGACCTCAAGGGCGAGCTTGGCGGCAAGGGCGATGGCCGCGAAGGGCGGGGAGAAAAACGCGAGCGCGGCGACGAGCGCGGTGCCGCCCATGCGGCCAAACGAGTAAACGGGACGCCAGAAGCGACGGCGGGTGTCGATGTAGATCATCGCGCTGCAAAACACGCCGAGCGTGGTGGTGAAAACCGCCGCCAGCGGCCAGAGGCCGGAGGCCAGAAGCGGGGAAATCGCGGCAGGGATAGCGACCGGGGAGAGTTTGAACAGAGCGGGCAACCAGGGCTGCGCGGCGGCGAGGGCAACCAGCGGGAAGGCGGCGCCGAGGACGACGGCCTCGCGGGAGAGCCAGGATTTTTTCAGGCCGAGGAAAACGCGCCACGCGCGCAGGGGCTGGCCGAGGTGGAAGACGCTGAGGCCGAGACCGGCGGCGAAGAAGACCGCCGAGGTCAGGCTGAGGATTTGCGATTTAGAACCCGGGAGTTGGGCCGACGCGAGCAGACCCAAGGAAAGCTGGGAGCAGACGAGGAGGGCGACGAGGGCGAGGTGGGCATGCTGGGGGCGGAGCGCGTCGGCGTCGGCGGCGCGGAGGAGTTCGGGCAGGGGGTTTTTGGAAACGTAGCGGGTGGACGGGAGGGTGTAGGCCGAATCGGTGCCGCTGAGGGCGGCGACGCGGGCGTCGGGGACGACGGCGGCGGAGACGACCACGATGCGGATAGCTTGGGTGGGGCAGGCCTGCACGCAGGCAGGGGCCTCGCCCTCGGCGAGGCGGCCATGGCACATGTCGCATTTGCGAACGATGCCGAGACGCTTGTTATACTTCGGAACGTCGTAGGGACATTTTAATACGCAGTAGCTGCAACCGATGCATTGGTCGTCGAGGTGGCGAACGATGCCGGTGACAGGGTCCTTCTCATAGGCGAGCACGGGGCAGCCGTTGAGGCAGGCGGGATCGGCGCAGTGGTGGCAGGCGGTGGTGACAGTCTGCTGAAAGGGATGCGACGCGGCGAGTGCGGGCGCGGCTTCACGAGTCGGCGCGGCGAGGGCGGAGAGGCCGTAAACGACGCCGATGTCGCGCCAGGTTTCTTCCTCGTCGAGGCCGTTCAGGGAGTGGCAACCGGAGACGCAGGCCTTGCAGCCGGAGCAGGAATCGAGGTCCACCTCGAACGCGTATTGCTCGCCGGGCGAGGGCTTGGAGAGCGGGATGATCTCGCGGAAACGCTCGGCGCGCCAGGCCGAGGGCTGGAGGGCGTGGGCGGTGGCGGCGCGGGTGACGGGCGTCTGAAGCTTCTGCTGCTCGGCGAGGAGCTCGGCGAGGTAGCTCGACAGATCGGGGGCGGTTTCAGCGGGCGCGGCGGGCATCGAAAAGAAGGCCTGTAAATCGGGAACGCTCAATACACGTCGCGCTGGTAGCGCTTGGCGGTCTTGAGAGCCTGGATGTAGGCGGCGGCCTCGGCAGGGGATTTTTTGCCGGCGATCTCGACGACCTGGTGGAGCGCGACATCGACATCCTTGGCCATGCGGGAGGCGTCGCCGCAGACGTAGAAATGCGCGCCAGCCTCAAGCCAGGCGAAGAGCTCGGTGGCGTGCTCGACCATGCGGTGCTGGACGTAAACCTTCTCCTTTTGATCACGGGAGAAGGCGAGATCGAGGCGGGTTAGCACGCCGGAGGAGTGCATGGCGTGGAGCTCGTCGGCGTAGAGGAAATCGGTGGCCGCTTTTTGATCGCCGAAAAAGAGCCAGTTGCGACCGGGGGCGCGGGTGGCGGCGCGTTCCTCCAAAAAGGCGCGGAACGGAGCGATGCCGGTGCCGGGGCCGACCATGATCATGGGCAAGGCGGGATCGGCGGGCGGGCGGAAGGCTTTGTTCGAGTGGACAAAAACGCCCACCGCGCCGAGGGCCTGGGCGCGCTCGGCGAGAAAAGTCGAGCACACGCCCTTGCGCGCGCGGCCAGCGGACTCGTAGCGAACGGCACCCACGGTCAGATGCACATGGCCGGGGTGGGCCTTGGGCGAGGAGCTGATCGAGTAGAGGCGCGGGGCGAGTTTGCGCAGAAGCGAAACCAGGGCGGTCGGGGCGGGCTTGGTGGTCGCGACGGCGAGGGCATCGAGAACGTCGAGGAACGGACCACAGGCAGGAATGCCTGTGCCACTCAAACCAAGGGCTTCGAGCAGGCCGGCGGGGGGCTTGCCGAGGTCGTAGTGCTCGGTGAGGGCGCGGCGGAGGGGTAGCTCGCCGACGGGCGTGGCCACGGCCTCTTCGCCGTCGGCCCCGAGGACGGCGAGCACGGCGGAAACGAGGACGGGGTCGTTCTGCGGGATGACGCCGAGGGCGTCACCAGCCTCGTAGGCCAGCGCCACGCCGGCGGCTGAGAGGTCGAACTCGACGTGGTTGACCTCCTTGGCGGAGCCGGGGGCGTTGAGCGCGCGGACGGCGATGAGGGGCGCGGGGAAGGGATTCTTTTTGTCGTAGGTGACGACGCCACCGGCGGGGGCGGCGGAACTTGAGCTCACGCTCAAGCCTACGTCGGAAGCAGGGGTGGAGCCGAGGGCGGCGAGGGCGGCGTTGAGCCAGGACTCGAAGGGGGCGTCGTAGTCGGTGTCGCAATCGGTGCGGGGATGGACGCGGGTGGCGCCGCGTTTTTCGAGGAAGGCGTCGAAGTCCTTCCCGGCCTGGCAAAACAGGGTGTAGTTGGTGTCACCGAGGGCGCAGACCGAGTAGCGCAAGGTGGCCAGGGCGGGCGCGGTGTCGGCGGCGAGGGCGGCGTGGAGCGGCTTGGCGGCGTCCGGCGGCTCGCCGTCGCCGTAGGTGCTGGTGATGAAGAGAAGGTTCGAGTGGGCCTGTAAGGACTCGGCGGATACGGAGGCGACGTCCAGGATGGCAGGGGCGAAGCCACGCTGGCCGGCGGCCTTGGCGGCCTTCTTCGCCAGGTTCTCGGCGGTGCCGGTCTGGGTGGCGTAGAGGATGGTGAGCGGCGTCAGCGCGGGCGCGGCGGCGGAGGCGGCGGGCCCGGCCTGCTGGGAAAAGAGCCCGGCGAGGAAGCCGTTGAGCCAGGCGCGCTGCTCGGGCGTGAAAGGTGCGGACTCGGGAAGGATCGGGACGGAACTCATGGGATGAGAATGACGAATGACCAATGTCCAATGACCAATGGGGCCACGGACAGGGGTGGTTTAGAATTACGAGAGGATTTCCTGGAGTTGCTTGATCTCGTGGCGGCGCGACCATTGGACGAAACTCTCGCCCTGTTGGCGCGCGGTTTGCCAGGTGCGGAGGATCTTGGCGACGAGCAGGGTGACCTCGGAGGCGCGGACGCCACGGAAGAGTTCGCGGGCGATGCCCTGTTCCTGGTCCATGCCGCCGCCGACGAGCAGGTGGTAGCCCTCGGTGCCGTCGGAGAGCTTGGTGGAGATGAAGCCGATGTCGCCGCAGTAGTGCTGGGCGCAGCTGTTGGCGCAGCCGGTGAAGTGGATGTTAACCGGCTGGTCGATGTCGGCGAGGGCGGGAAGGTCGCGGATGAGGGCGAGGGCGTGGGCCTTGGTGTCGGCGGCGGCGTATTTACAGCCCCAGGCGCCGGTGCAGGCGATGATGCCGCCGGTGGCGAGGGAGGCCTCGTGGTAGAGGCCCATGTTGACCACGGCGCGCTCGACGGTGGGGAGGAAGGACTCGGGCAGGTGCGGGATGAGCACATTTTGCCAGGCGGTGAGGCGGAGCTCGGACTTGCCGTAGGTGTGGGCGAGGTCGGCGAGGCGGTGCATCTGCTTCGGGGTGAGACGGCCGACGGGGCAGCCGACGCCGAGGGAATACACATGGGGCTGGGCCTGGCGGCGGGCGCCGAGCCAGCCGTGTTTCTCGGCGTGGCGGCGGGGCTCGCAGGCGGCGAGCGGAAGGCGGACGAGGGGGAAGCTGACGCGCTTGGCGGCCTCGGCGATGAACCACTCCGCGCCCTTGGCATCGAGGATGTATTTGAGGCGGGCCTTTTTGCGGTTGGTGCGGTCGCCGTGGTCGATGAAGACGCGCATCATGGCGATGGCGAGGGGCACGGCCTGGTCGGGCGTGAGGAGGAGGCCGGCGTCGCGGGCGAAGTCCTTGTGGCCGGAAATGCCGCCGAGTTGGACGCGGAAGTAGATGCCGGGCGCGACACCGGCGGCGGCGGCGGGGGCGGCGGCGAGGGACTGCTCGGTGACGCGGGTGGCGAAGAAGCCGATGTCGTTGGTGTCGGCGGCGACGGAGAGGCTGCCGCCGTTGTCGAAGGCGATGTTGAACTTGCGCGGGAGGTCGTAGAGATCGCGCGACTGATACATGTAGTTCTGCAACGCGACGGCGTAGGGGCGGACGTCGAGCAACTCGTCAGGCGCAAAACCGGAGTCGGGCGAGGCGGTGATGTTGCGCAGGTTGTCGGCACCGGAGCCGCGGGCGGAGAGGCCGAGTTCGGAGAGGCGGGCGAGGACGGCGACGGTGTTCTTCGGCTGGATCTCGCGGAGCTGGAGGTTGCCGCGGGTGGTGACGTGCGCGTAGCCGCCGGCGAGGTCTTTGGCGAGGTCGGCCAGGCCGTGGAGCTGGTGACTGGTGATGCTGCACCCGGGGAGACGGAGGCGCAGCATGAAGCTCTCCTGGGCGGGGGCGACGTAGAAGAGGCCGTGCCAGCGGAAGCGGAAATTATGCTCGGCGTCGGGGTGCTTGTCGGCGGAGGAGTGGGCGAGCAGGCGGTCCCAACCATCGAGCGGATGCTCGGCGTGTTTCCATTTTTCCTGCTGGCAGAGGTCGTCGAGCGCGGTGCCGTGGAATTGCGACAAAGGGGCGGCGAGGGACGGAGCTGACGCGGAGGAGGACGGCGTCGAAACCAGCGAGGTGCCGGCGCGCGCGGCGGCAAGTTGGCCGGTGGTGGCGAGCGCGGCGAAAAAGCCTTGAAGGTATTCCTTCTGGTCGGGCCGGAAGGGGGCGGAATTCCCGGGGGCGGGAAGATTGGGCAAGGAAGGTGTTTGGATGGCGCTCACGGGTGCTTGAAGTGAGGCCTGCATAGCACTCCCGGTGCCACAAAGGGGCGGCTAGATATGAATAGCCTGAATATAATTCAGGTTATTCATGAATTTCACAAATCCTACTGGTAATGAAAGCGCAGGTAAAACTGCACAAAATTGATCAACAGAAGAATGAAACAGAGAGTTTTATAAAAACGAAGCGGGTCGCGCTCGAAAAGCGGGGCGTCCGCGGAGTGAAAGGGGGCGATGCTTTGGGGATGGGCAAGATCGTGGGCGAATTCGGAATAGTGGGCGTAGCGTTCCTCGGGTTGGCATGCGAGGGCGCGGAGGACGAGGGAGTCGAGCCAGGTGGGGACGGCGGGATTGTGGGCGGAAGGGGGCTTGGGCGGGGTGGTGAAGGTGGGCGTCTGGAAGCGTTCGATTTCGCCATAAGGGAGGCGGCGGGCGAGGCACTCATAGAGGGTGGCACCGATGGCGTAGAGTTCGGTGCGTTCGCTGACCGCCGCGCCGGCGAAGCGTTCGGGGGCGAGGTAGCTGGAGGTGCCGGCGCGGGTGGTGACGGAGTAGAGTTCGGCGGCAATGCCGAGGTCGATGAGGCGGAAATCCCAGGGCGCGGCGGGATCGGCCGGGCGGAGGACGAGGAGGTTTTCCGGCTTGATGTCGCCGTGGGCGAGGTCGAGGCGGACGAGGTGCTGGGCGGCGCGGGCGAGGAAGGCGCCGAGGGCGAGCACGTTTTCAACCGGAATGGCACCGGCGCGGAGCACGACGCGGAGCGTGGGGGCGTCCACGTAGTCCTGGACGTAGTAACGCAGGACGGAAGTCGAGGGAACGCGGGCGGGCACGAACTCGGGGGCGGAGAGGCGGGCGGCCTGCCAGGCCTCGCGGAGAAAGCCGTCGGCGCGGGCCTCGTCGGAGGCGGCGTCGGTGGGCGGGAATTTGAGGACGACGGGCGGGGCTCCGGGCGCGGCGGGTTGGGCAAGCCAGACGCGACGGGAATCGTCGAGCGGACGGACGAGGGTGCCGTCGGGGAAGGTGTCGCCGACGGAAAGAGCGGGCACGATCTCAAGGGTTTGGCCGGGGGTGACGGAGTCGTCGCGGCCGGTGACCTCGAGGATAAGGGCGGTGGCGTCGTCGGGATGGGAGCGCTCGCGATTGGCGGGGAGCTCGGGATCGTGGGCGGCGGTGACGAGAGAACGAGCGGTGGCACCGCGTTCGAGGTGTTGGGTGAGGCCGGGTTCGCCGAGGGGGACGGCGACACCGTCGGAACAGAGAAGGAGCAAATCGCCGGGGACGAGGTCGAGTTCGTGGAACCATGGCGCGGGCTCGGGGGCGAGGCCGAGCGCCTGGGTGAGGGC
>JBEGTN010000400.1:0-4695 GCA_041179405.1 Verrucomicrobiota bacterium | reverse complement strand
GTGCCGGGCTTGCTCGGTGCGGAGGCGGGTGGCGCGGCCGTCGGGGAGAGCGAGGGCCGAGTTGGGAACGATGCGGGCCACTTCGGCGCCGTCCTTCGCGTGGAGCGTGCAGCCGCCGGTGGAGTCGGGGAGCAAGTGCCAGCCGGCGAACACGAGACGCCCCACGCAGGGCCGCGTCGGGCCGTAGGGCGTGTGGCAAGTTGCCCAGAGGAGGCGGCTGTGGTTGATGATAACGCACTCGTTGAGGGGGATGGGCACGGGCATCTCGGGTCCGGGAAGGACGAGGCAGGCTCCTTGGGCAAGGAGCGTGGGCAGGAAGGCGCGCAAGGCGGAGGGGGCGCAGAGGATAGGGTGGCGTGACATGGCAGGGATCGGCTCGTAGGGAGTCTGCGAAGACGCGCCCAAACTAAGGGAGGGGGTCGGACAACGACGGGGTGGGAGGCGAAAAAAACAGGCTTGGGCGAAGAGGCGGACAAGCACGGGCGGAGCGCTCCGCTCCAGATCAGCGGCGAGCTGGCGTCATCCGCGTCACCCTGTGGCGGACTGCGCCGAGACCACCCCCCACGGTTGTCCGACCCCGGGTGCTATCGTGCCCACCACTATGAAAACCCAACTCCAACTCGACTATCCCGCCATCCTCGCCAACACCGCCCGTCCAGTTCACCTCGCCATCACCTTTGAAGCGCCGGAGGTGACGGGCGCGCGTTCGCAACCGGTCGCGTTTGTGGCGGTGATCGACCGCAGCGGCTCGATGCAAGGCGATCCATTGACCGCTGCCAAACGCGCGGCGCGCACCGTGGTGCGCAATCTGCGCAAGGGCGATCACTTCGGCCTGGTCGTGTTCGACGATGCGGCCCAAACGCTGGTGCCCCTGGCGGACACGCGGGACGAAATCACCGTCATGACGACGATTGATCAGATCGGCACCGGAGGCTCCACCAACCTCGCCGGCGGCTGGGCGTTGGGGCGTGATCTGATGAGCGGGCTGCCGGCTGGTTGTCCACGCAAGCTCCTGCTCCTGACCGACGGCGAGCTTAACGTTGGCGTGGTCGAGCCCGAGCTGGTCAAAAAGATGGTGGCGATGGGGCTGGAGAAAAACGGACTGCGCACGAGCTGCCTCGGCTTTGGCTATAGCTACAACGAAGACCTGCTGGAGGCGCTGGCGAAAGCCACGGGCGGAGGTTTTCACAACGCACAGAAGCCCGAATCGTTGCCCGAGATATTCCGGAAGGAGCTCGACGGATTGCAGAGCATTGTGGGGCAAAACCTGCGCGTGCGGGTGCGCTCGTGCGGCTATGTGGACCGGATCACGCTGATGGGTGACTACCCCGAGCTGACGCTCGACGAACACTCCAAGGAATACGCGCTCGGTGATTTCGTATCCGGCGAGCGCCGTGTGGCCGTGCTGGCCCTGAGCGTGCTGCCCATTCCCCTCGGCGCGGACGGGCAGCCTACCGCGAGCTGGGACGGAGAGGATCTGGTCGCGCTGGAGATTCGCTACGACATGATCACACCCGAGGGCCTGGTGAGCCACGTGGAATCGCATCGGGTGAAAGTTCGCCCGGTCCAGTCGGCCGAGGATGTGCAAGTGAACACCGAGGTGTTGCCCTGGGTCTCGTTGCAATCGGCCACGGCGGCGGTGGAGCGCGCGATCCAAATCCGGGATGCGGGCAATGCGGAGGAGGCCCGTGCGATCGTGCAGAAGGAAATAGACGGACTGGCCGGATTGCCGGCGTCGGATCTTCTGGCTGATGCACGGCGTCTGCTCGATTCGACCCTGCGGGTGTTGGAGGAAGGCGCGGACTATAACGCCGGTCGCAAAATCATGCGTTCAATCAACCGCTACTGCTCCAGAGGGAGTTCGGCGGACGATGTTGTGTCGGAATCGGAGCCCTTGCCCTCGTTCAAGCGCCAGAAGCCGAAGCCCGCGCCCAAGCAGTCCGATCAGGACCCCGCGGTCGAGCCTTGAGGTTTTGCGGGCAAGCGGCGCGACATGAGACTACACCGGTGAAACTTCGGCCGCGGCCAGCGCGGACTCCAGCAGGGTGCAGCGGAGGGTGTGGTCGGCGAGGGCTTTGCGGACGGTGGCTTCGGCACCCCAGACGTGGACGCAGTTTTTGGCGCGGGTGATGCCGGTGTAGATCAGCTCGCGCGTCGCCAGCGGGCTCTCGTCGGAGGGGAGGATCACCACGACCTGGTCAAACTCGCTGCCTTGCGAGCGGTGGATCGTCATGGCCCAGGCCGGGCTGTGCTCGGGCAACTGGCCCAGCGGCACGCGGCGGGGCGTGGCGGAGGCCGAGTCGCCGGGGAAAAAGGCGGCGGGCACGCCAGTTGTATCGAGCATGATGATACCGACTGAACCATTGGTCAGCCCGGTCTCGGGGTCGTTGCGGTTGATGATGAGGGGTTGGTTGGGCGCGCGGGTCGCCCCGGAGCGGGCGCGGAGGTGGCGCTCGATGGCGGTGTTGAGGCCGGCCACGCCGACGGTGTTTTCGCGGTGGGCGGCGAGCAGGCGCACTTGGGTCAGCGCGGCCAGCGCCTCGGTGGGCGCGGAGGCGTCGGCGATGGCGGTGAGGGCGTTTTGCACCGGGGCGGGCAGGCTCGACCAGGCGAAGCGGCCGCCGTGGTCGCCGAGCCAGTGGAGGCCGTCGGCGGGGAGGGTGGCGTCGGCGGGCACCGTGGTGTGGGTGTGGAGGAGCGTGATGGCGTCGTCGGCCTGGAGCTGCACCACGGCTTCGGCGAGGGCGCCGATGGCGGGGCGTTTTTGGAAGCGCAGGCTTTCGGTGAGCTCGGTCCAGGTGCAGGCAAGGGGGCTGGCGGGGTGGGCACGGGCGTGGCGGACGAGGGAGCCGAGGACATCGCCGGCGGAGACGCTTTCGAGCTGGTTGGGATCGCCGAGAAGGATGAGGCGGGCGGCGGCGGGCAGGGCGTTGAGCAGGGCCTGCCATTGAAGGGTGTCCACCATCGAGCACTCGTCGATGATGAGCACATCGCAACGGAGCGGGCTTTGGGCGTGGTGGCGGCAACGGCCGGTGCCGGGGTGGAAGCCGAGGAGCTTGTGCAGGGTGGACGCGGTGGCGGCGGTGGCTTTGAGGCGGGCCTGGGTGTCGGGAGGCAGGCTGTCGGGGAGGTGATCGGCGGCGGCTTCGATGGCCTCTTTCATGCGTTCGGCGGCTTTGCCGGTGGGGGCGGCGAGGCGAATGACGGGGGCCTTCGCCAGGGCGTCGGGGGGCAAGATGAGGAGGAGCGCGAGGAGGCGGGCGAGGGTGTGGGTCTTGCCTGTGCCGGGGCCGCCGGTGATGAGGGCGAGCGGGTGGTCGAGCGCGCAGGCGATGGCCTTGGATTGGAGCAGGTTGATTTTGTCGGTGCCGAGGCTGGCGAGGAGGTCGGCGGATGGGCGGGCGAGGGCGGGGGCGGGCCGGGCGGCGCGGTCGAGAAGTTGGCGGGCGATGGTGTGTTCGGCCTGAAAGAAGCGCCACGACTGGAGGTAGGTCGCGTCGTGTCGGCGCTGGAGCACGAGCGGAGTCGGTGCGGGGAGGGTGGCGGAGGCGGGCGCGAGTTGCGCGGCGGAACCCCAGCCGGCGGGAGTGGCGGGCGAGGCGGCGGGGAGGAGACTGGCGGTGCCACCGAGGGATTGGTCGGCAAGGAGCTTTTTCACATCGGCGACACGCTCGCCGGGCAGCCGCCAGCGACGGACGAGGAGATCAATCTCGGGCGGGATAAGGTCGGGCGAGATCCAGAGTTTCATGCGATGGAGGGTAAAGGCAAAGTGTAACCAATTTGGTTACGCTTTGCGGGTGATTTAAAGGGAGGGGGCGGGGGCGAAGAGGGCGTCGAGGGCGTCGAGCATCGCGGGCGGGGGCTGGATGTGGAGGACGCCGCGAGTCGAGCCGGGGGCGAGGGCGCGGAGGAAGACGAGCCAGGCGCCGACAAGCGGCGCGTTGACGAGGCCGAGGGAGCGCAGGTAGCGGCGGAGGGCGACGAGGTAGAGGTGGGTTTGCAGGAGGTAGTGCGACTCCATCGCGCAGCGGAGAAGGGCGGACTCGTCGTAGTCGTTGAGGGCGGGGCCGAGGCGATTGGTTTTCCAATCGATCACACCCCAGGCGTCGCCGTGGCGGGCGAGGCGATCAATGAAGCCTTGGAGCAGGCCGTTGAACTTTTCCTCGGAGAGGGCGGCGAGTTGCGGGGCGTAGGCGCGGTGCTCGGGCGCGGCGTGCCCGGCGAAGCAGCGGGCGAGGCTCTGGGCGGAGAGGTTGCCGGCGAGCGGGAGGTGAAAATGCCACTCGGAGCCGTGGGCGTCGGGGCAGAGCGCGTGAAGCGGAGTAGCGCCGCAGCCGGGAAGTTTTATGAGACGGAGGATGGAGAACAACTCATGCAGGGCGGCGGGCCAGGCGGGTTGTTCATCGCGGGGGGCGGGCAGGCGTGCAGCGGAAAGGTGTCGCGCGAGCGGAGTGTCCTCGTCTTCGGTGGCGGTGAGCGCGGAAAAATCCCAGGTCTCGATCCAATCGTGGACGGCGGTGCCGACGACGGCGCCGGCCGGTGAGGCGAGGAAGGCGGGCGCGGCGGCGGGAACCGGGGGATGGGTTGAGACGGAGGGAGCGGCGGAGGCGGCAGGCATCATGTCAATCAATGATGGAAGTGAAGGTTTGGTAACGGGGCGTGGGGGCGGGGGGGGGAGGGAGCAACCGGGGGAGG
>JBEGTN010000399.1:0-4021 GCA_041179405.1 Verrucomicrobiota bacterium | reverse complement strand
CCTTTCCGAGCAACGCGACAACCTCCTCCAGCAAAAAGCCGGACTCGAGACCTTCTTCTGGATCACCGACGAGCGCGCCTGGACCCGTCCGGCCGCGACTCCCTAAGTTGGTTTCGCTCCCCGCATCTTGTTCATCCGCCTCCTTTCTTTTCCACGCTCCTCCGTGAAACACCTAGTTAAAAGCTTACTCCTGTTCAGCCTCTGCCCGGCCCTCTCGCCTGCCATCGCCGCCCCTGTCACCGCCCCCGCTGCCTTGCCTGTCGCCGACGGTGTCCTGCTCGCCACCTTGCCCGTCCGTGTCACCCCCAAACGCGAGGCCACTATCACCGCGCCCATCGGCGGCCTCTTTACCCTTCTGATTCCGCACGAGACCCATTCTCTTCCCGAAAAGACCGTCTGGGGTGCCGTCGATCTCGACCGACTCGACCTCGAAGCCCGCGCCCTCGCCCAGGCCAAGGCCCTCTATTCCGCCCGTGAGGTCATCGATTGGCGTGTCAACCAGATCAACGACCGCACCAAGCTCGAAGACACCTTGGGCCGCCTGCGCGCTGAACGCGCCCTCCTCGATCGCATCGACCAAAACCCCGCCCTCGCCGAACTCTATTTCCGCGACCAAGCCGCCCCCGCCAGCCCGCCTCCCCCCCTAGGAACGCCGAGCTCCAGCTCGGCCCTCCTCCCCCCGCCATCCACCGCTCCCGTCTCCCAAGCAACTAGTCAATCATTGATTGACAAGACTCCGTCCCCTGCGGTGTCGGCGTCGTCCTCGTCCCCCGAGCGCATTCTCCTCATGCGCCGTCGCATCGACACCGAACTCGCGCTCCTCGACACCAAGCTTTCCTACCTCGGCTCTCCTGTGCAGGAAGACCTCGAGCTCGGTCTCATGCGGCTCAAGCTCGAGCAGCAAACCTTTGAATACGAGCGCCGCGCCCAGCTCGCCCGCTTCGCCGCCCCCTTCGATGCCGAGTTCCGTTTGCTCCTCCCCCTCAAGCCCGGCTCCACCACCATGGAGGTTCGCTCCGGCGACGACATCGCCCGCCTCCGCGACCTCACCTCCATCCTGATTCAGGTCCCCGTCACTCAGCCGCTCTGGCGCACCCTGCCGCCGGAACAACTCGAGGTTCGCGTCTCCCTCGAAGCCTCCGCCCACACCAACCTCCGCGCTCGTTTTCAAGACACCTTGCTCGTCACCCGTGGCGGCCGCGAAGAGCTTCTCTACCTCTTCGCCGTGGACACCGCCGATCTCGACGCCGCACGCCCCCTCGTCGGCGGCCTGCTGCAAGGCGAGCTCTACTACGCCCCCGGCACGCCCGTCCGCCTCGTCCAGAAGCTCGATCTCGCCGCCGCCGCGCCCGACGTGCTGCGCGAAAAGGGCTGGCCCGGCTTGGTCGCCTCCCTTTATCCCGGCTGGCGTCTCGCCTGTGTCGGCCAGAGCCAGCTCGCCCTGCTTCCGCCTCCCGCGCCCGCCCCATGAGCGCCGCCGCCCCGGCCTCCGTCCTTGCTTCCGCCGTCGATGCGTCGCCGCGCATCGTTTGCCGCGACCTCTCCTTTGGTTACGGGCGCACCCTCGTCCTTGATCGCTTCAGCCACACCTTCGCGCCCGGCGTCACCCTCATTCGCGGCTTCTCTGGCTGCGGTAAATCCACCCTGCTCAAACTCATCGCCGGCTACCTCGCGCCGCGCTCTGGCGATATCACTCTGCCCGGAGGACGCACCCCCGCCTGCCGCCGTTACCAACGCGAGGACCTCGGCTTTGTTTTTCAGCAACTCAACCTCCTCCCCCTCGCCAGCCTCAGCCGAAATCTGGAACTCGTCGGAGCCCTCGCCGGCCTGCCCGCCTCGGAGATTCGTGCCCGCACCGACCACCTCCTCGCCCGCCTCGGCCTGGCCGAGTTTCGCGACCGTCCGCCTTCATCCCTCTCCGGCGGCCAGCAACAACGCGCCGCCCTCGCCCGCGCCCTCCTGAAAAAACCTCGCGTCCTCCTCCTCGACGAACCCACCTCCGGCCTCGATGACCTCAACACCCGGGTCATCCTCCGCCTCCTCGCCACCGAGCTTCCCGCCGGCTGCCTTTGCCTCATCTCCACCCACGACGCCCGCCTTGCCGACCTCGCCCATGAGAGCCTGGATTTTAATCGCTTCCTACCAGTTGAAGGACATCTCGCGTCGCTGGTTTGAGACGCCCGGCGGCGTCTGCGCCCGCCTCGCCGTCGCCGTCCTGCTCGTGGCGATCATGTTCCTCGTGACCGCCACGTTTCAGCTCGCCGCCAAGTCCATCGAGAGCCGCATCCTGCGCCTCGGCGTCAACACCCTCTTCGTGCGCGTGCCTGTCTCGCCCGACGAAATCGCCAACGGCCAGCCGCCGCCCGCGCTCCTGCTCGCCCCGCTTTCGCGCTCCGGCCACGTGCTCGCCCTGAAATCCCTCTACGCCACCGCCCTTGGCGAATACGGCGAAAGCATCGCCCCGTTGGCCTACGACGACTCGGCCCTCCCCGCCCTGGCCCCCTTGCTCGCTGGTCCCGGCCTCGGCGACGGCCGCTACCTGCTCACCTCCGCCCTGCCCGAGGGCATCACCGTGCGTGTCCTGGTGGACAACGTCGAACTCACCGCGCTCACCCGCCCGCTGCCCGCCGCCCTCGCCGCCTTCGCTCCGGTCGATTCGCTCCTGCTCCTGCCCGAGGCCTCGGTCGAGGAGATCGTGCGCCGCGGCCACCAAAGTCTCCTCCTGTTTTCCGCCGCCGACGTCACCGCCCTTCCCGGTCTCACCGAGGCCGTGCGTGAGGTTCTGAACACTTCAAGCTACCGCAACTACAGCCTCCAAAGCGCCGCCGGCTGGATCGAGGAACTCGCCCTGCTTCACACCACTGAGGTTCGCTGGCAACGCGCCGTCGCCGCCGTCTGCACCCTGGTCCTCGTGCTCGTTTTCGGCTCCCTCGCCGTCCTCGAATACCGCCAGACCGCCTACATCGGCGCGCTCCTCCGCAGCTTCGGCACGCCCGGTTGGGTGCTGGTGCTACGCTACTTCGTCGAGGCCGCGCTCCTCCTCGCCACCGCCGCCGCGCTCGCCCGCCTGCTGGTCGTCGCGGTTCACGAGCCGCTCTTCCAACTCGCCGGCTTCGAGAGCGCCTGGCTCAACCTGGACCGCTTGCACCCCTACCACCTCGCCGCCAACCCCGCCGTGCCCGTGGCCCTCGCCGCCGCCGCCCTCCTCAGCGTGTTGCCCGTCGCCTGGTCCCTCCGCCGCCCCGTCGGCCGGACACTAGGCTAAATCATCGTCCGCCTCGAACTCATTACCATTACCCTCCTGCTACGATCTCTATGAGCGAGCCTATCAAAACACTAATCCGAGTTTTGCTGATCTTCGGACTCTCGTTGACCATTGCTCTAGTCTCGATGCTCCCCTTCGCCGCCGATCAAGGCCAGTGGGGCTGGAGCCGGAATCCAGGCGGCATCGCGGTGGCATTTATCCTGGTTTTCGCAGCGTCCCATTTCATCTTACACCAGATTATCCACCTCTGGACCGCTCCTCGTGCATCGCTCAGCAGTCCCCCCTTCTCGGTCGGCACCTCCGGGCACCCAAATTTTACTGCGCGCGCTGAGAGCGATTATGGACGATACAACCCGCTCCACGCCGCGATGGGAAGCGCCTGGGGCACGTTCTATTCCGTCGCTGGCGTCATCGCCGCGCTCTCGATCGGATGCTTTGTGACCTTGGACAACTACTGGAATTTTTCCGAGGCCGTCATCAGCTCGGGCGTGGTCGGCCTCGGAATGGTTCTCGTCGGGCCATTGGCCTGGATGATGATACCCGCCGTGGGGTATGTCATTATCCGCTGCGTTTTCCTGGGGCGCGACCAGCTGATCTGCCTCACCCACCTGACGCTTCTCCAATCCATCAACTGCGTGCTTTCCCGGCACACCAAGATAAACCTCCTGGTCATCCTGTTCGCCGTCATCGTCGTGGTTTTCGACGCTTATCTTATCTGGTGCCGCCGCCGCTCAGTTGACAGCACATTAGAATAGC
>JBEGTN010000398.1:0-3793 GCA_041179405.1 Verrucomicrobiota bacterium | reverse complement strand
AGCAAGGCGCGTTGGACTTTGGCGCCTTCGCCCTCTTGGGCACCGAACGTAGTGGCGAAGAGGGCGCGAAATTCGGCGGCGGCGCGGCTGCGCTCGACGATTTGCTTGGATTGGAGATGGATGACGGCCTCGCGATCTTCGTGGCGGATGTAGGCGCGGTGTTTTTCAAAATCTATGCCGGTGAGGGTGATGCCCTCGACGGCGATGTTTTCGCGCAGGGTGAGCACGATGTGGGTGGCGACGTTTTCGAGCAGGATGCGGCGTTCGCCGTCGCCGAGGTCGAGCAGGCCGCTAAGGCGAAGGTCGCGGGTGAAGGTGCGGTCGGCGTCGGGCTGGGCGTCGGGCGCGGCGGAGTCGGCATTGTCGGCGGCTTCTTCGGCGAGCAGGGCGCGCAGGCCGGGCAGGATTTTGGTCTCGATGAAGGGTTTGAAAAAAGTATCCAGCTCACATCCGAGGGAGTCGGCGATGGAGGGCGGGGGGCGGAGGTCGTGCACGGCGGCGGAGAGGTGCTTGAGCTCTTCCGGGGAGAAACGTAACAAGTCCTTGGATGCGCCGGAGAGGGCAACGCCCTCGATGGCGACGCCGGTGAGTTGCTGGATGAGCGTGGAGCTGGCGCGTTGCTGGCGGCCGAACTGGGCGATGGCGGCGTAGGCAGTGATGGCCTCGGAGGGCGGCAGGGTGGCGGCGGCCTTGGTGGCGATGCGGGCCAGGGTGCGGGTGGGGCCGACGGTGGGGATCAGGGTTTTGAGCAGAATGTCCGGGTCGGAGTCGGGGAATACGGGGGCCCAGTCCGCGGCGGTGGTGGCGGGGCTGCTCGCGGTGGCGACCACGGCGGAGGTGAGGTCGCGAGCGAGGGTTTGCTGGGCGGCGGTGAGGGTGGGCGCGGAGGCTTTGTCGAGTGGCGATGCCCAGTTGTCGAGGGCCTCGCGGTCCTCGGGCGAGAGGCTGGCGTAGCGCACGAGGGTGGCACGGTAGGGGTTGGACGCGGGCATGGTCTCGGCGTCCGCGAGCGGGTCAGCGGCGAGGCGAGGCGCGGCGAGCGCGAGGCAGAGGAGCAGGAGGTGAAGGAGAAGGCGGAGCGGGCGGAGCATGGGGAGCTACTTGGACTGAAAGCCGGCGTCGGGGGAGGCGAACTTACAGGTGGGGGGCTGGTTAGGGCGGGACGCGTAACGGGAACGCAGGAGGAAGCCGCCATCGGGAGTGGTTTCGACGGCGAAGCTCGCTCCGTCCGCAGCCCAGGGGTCGGCGGGGGGAGCGGCGTTGGTCTGGCCGAGGGCAGCGAGTCGATGGTGAATGGCGGCCAGGAGCATGGAGGACTGGGTGGCGGAGCGGTGAAAGTTGCGGGCGAAGCGCGGCACGAAGAAGCGGCGAAGAAGGTCGTCGGGCCGTGGCGTGGCGTCGTCGGCGGCGGCGTTGGCTTGGGCGGCGGCGGCGATTTGGCGGTCGAGGATTTGCTGGTAAGCGGCGAGCAAGTCGCGGAAGTAACCGTCCACGCCGTCGGGGTGAGCGCACACTTTATTTCGCCAGGCACGGAGCGCTTTGGCCCCTGCGTCCGCTTGAGGGCCGAACAAACCGTAGGAAGGGCCGAAAAATGCGCGTAATTCGGCGGCGGCGCGGCTGCGTTCGACGATCTGTTTGGATTGGAGGTGGCTGACGGTCTCGGGTTGGGCCGCTTCTTCGGCGAGCAGGGCAAGCAGGCCGCGCCTGAGCACGTGCTCGACCATCGGATTGAAAAAGGAGTCCCGCTCGCACAGGAGGGAGGATGCGACGGAGGGCGGGGGCGGAAGGTCGTGCCAGGCGGCGGAGAGTTGCCGGAGTTCCGCAGGGGAAAAACGCATCAGATCCTTGGATACGCCGAGCAGGGCGATGTCCTCGACGGCGACACCGTTGGCCTGCGGGATGGTTGCGGAGCTCGTGCGTTGCTGGCGGCCGAGCCGGGCGACGGCGGCGTAGGCGGCGATGGCCTCGGCGGGCGGCAGGGTTGCGGCGGCGCGGGTGACGATGTTGGCCAGGCTGCGAATGGGGATATTTATTGGGACCAAGGCTTTGGCTGGGTTGTCGGGGTCGGCAGGGTCGGGCACGGGTGCCCAGTCGGCGGCGGTGGTGGCGGGGCTGCTCGCGGTGGTGACCAGGGCGGCGGTGAGGTCGCAAGCGAGGGTTTGCTGAGCGGAAGTGAGGATGGGCGGAGCGGCGTCCGGCGGCGAGAGCCAGTCGTCAAGGGCGGCGCGGTCTTCGGGTGACAGGCGGGCGTAGTGCTCGAGGGGTGCCAGGTAGGGGTTGGATGCGGGCATTTCCAGAATGTCCGTGAGCGGGTCGGAGATAAGCGAGTGCGCGGTCATTTGAGGCGGAGTAACGGGAGCCGAAGGACAAGGCGAGGCGGGCGGATCATGGCGGGGGGGCGGCGGAAAAGCAGCGACGGCGGGTTTTACTTGGACTGAAAACCGGCGTCGGGGGCGGCGAATTTGTAGGTGAGGGGTTTGTCGGCGCGGACCTCGTAGCGGGAACGGAGCAGGAAGCCGCCGTCGGGGGTGGGCTCGTAGGCGAAGGGCTCTTGTTTGTCGGACCAGGGATCGGGGACGGGGGCGGTGGCGGCCTGCCCGAGCTGGCGGAGGCGGTGCTGGATCGCGGCCTGAAACATGTCGGCGCGGGTGATGGAGCCGCGAAAGGTGCGCACGATAGGTCCGGTTGCGCAGGTGATTTGGCAGATCGGGTCGTCAGGGGTGGCGGGTAGGGAGGAGTATTTGGCGGAATTGGCGGAGCGCAGAACGAGGTCGTGCCAGGAATCGTGAAGCATGGTTACTTCGTCGATGTAGCCCTCGATGCCGCCGGGGTGGGTGCGGACGCGGTCCAGCCAGGCGGAGCGACGTTTGTCCCAGTCGCGCGTGCCGAGCCTTAGCATATAATCAAGGGTTTTGACCGGCTCCTTCATGGGGGCGAAGGCCCGCTCGGTGATCTGCTTGGACTCGAGCTGGACGACGGCTTCGCGGCGTCCGCGGCGGATGATGGCCTCGCGGTGTTCAAAATCGATTTTGACCAACTGGATGTCGGCGGTGGCGCGGGCGGCGGACACGGTGAAGCGTTCGCTGGTGACGGTGTTTTCGAGGGTGATGGAGCGTTCGCCGTAGTCGATGAGTCCGCTGAGGCGCAGGTGGCGGGTGAAGGTGACGGTCGCGTCGTCGGCGGCGGCAGTGTCGGCGTCGTCGTCGGCGGGGCGCAGTAGCTCGAGTAGGGTGGGGCGGAGGATGGCCTCGACTATATTGGCAAAGCCCTGGTCGCGTTCATTTTCGAGGGCGCGACGGGAATCGGGAACGGGCTGGAGTTGCGCCCAGGCGCGGGCGAGGGCGGCGAGCGATTCGGGGTCGAGGTCGGCGAGGCGGCGGGAGACAGCGACGAGGGCCTCGTCCTCGATGTTCATGCCGTTGAATTGCTGGATCAGATACAAGCCCTGGCGCTGCTGGCGGGAGAGCTGGCCGACGGCGGCGTAGATGGGGATGGCCTGCGCGGCGGGCAAGGCGTCGGCGTGGTGGGTGGCGATGCCTGCGAGCAGTTTCAGAGGGGCGATCTCGGGTAAATTGCCCGCGTAGAGGTTGTCCGGAGCATCGGGACTTATTTGTAGCGGCCAGTCGGCGGAGGTGGTCGCGGGGGCGGCGGCGGCGCGGACGAGGGCCTCGGTGAGTTCGCGGGCGAGTTGCTGTTGCGCGGGGGTGAGAGGGGCGGATGGGATCGTGTTGGGGGCAGAACCGAAGGTGTTCCCAATTGCGGATTGGTCTTCGCTGGAGGCGGAGAGCAGGCG
>JBEGTN010000397.1:0-8097 GCA_041179405.1 Verrucomicrobiota bacterium | reverse complement strand
CTCATCTACCCGACCAGCGGTCGCGCCACCGTCGCCGGCTACAATCCCTCCAAACGCGAGACCGCCTACCGCCGCCTTTTCGCTCTCGTGATGGGGCAAAAAAACCAACTCTGGTGGGATCTTCCCGCCCAGGAATCTTTTCTCCTTCTGCGCCACATTTACGGCCTGCCCGCCGCCCAATACAAAGAGACCCTCGACGAGCTCGTCACTCTCCTCGGCGTGTCGGAAAAACTCAACGTCATGGTCCGCGAGCTCTCCCTCGGCGAGCGCATGAAGATGGAGCTCATCGCCGCCCTGCTCCACCGCCCGCGTGTGCTCTTCCTCGACGAGCCCACCATCGGTCTCGACGTTGTCTCGCAAAAGGCGGTCCGCAATTTTCTCCGCGAGCACAACCGCAAGCATCGCACCACCATCCTGCTCACCAGCCACTACATGGCCGACATCCAGGCCCTCTGCGACCGCGTCATCGTCATCGACAAGGGCCGCAAGATCTACGACGGCGGCCTCGACCGCCTCGAAAGCGTCGGTGGACGCAAAAAGATCATCAAGTTCCGCCCCGCCACCCTGCCCTTCCCCGCGCTTTCCGACCTCGGCGAAGGCCGCTCGACCTCCGCCGACGATGGTGAGATCACCCTTCAAGTGCCAAGCGATCAGGTCGTGGCCGTCTCCCAGCGCATCCTCGCCGCCGGTCCCGTCGCCGACATCACCATCGAGGACGTTCCGCTCGAAGACCTCATCGCCGCCCTCTTCGGCCGCACCGAACCCATCTGAACCCCGCAGCAACAACCCGGTTAACGACAGTCAATCACATCCTCAGGCCCTCATCTGCGCACGCCACGAATACCGGCTTTTTTGCGGAACCGTAAAAAATACCTTGAACTCGCCGCCGCGCCTCGCGACGTTTCGCCCTCCCGTTTTTGGTGCGATATCCAAGTGGCCAAAGGACGTTGACTGTAAATCAATTCAGCTTGCTGTTCGCTGGTTCGACTCCAGCTCGCACCACCACTCTTAAAACCCCGTCTCGCAAGACGGGGTTTTTTGTTGGCCGATTTTCCCCGGCAGGCACCCTGCCGCCGCCAATCCTTCGTCGTCGCTTGCCTGTCCTGCTTCAGCGTTCATCAGTGTCTATCAGTGGTTAACCAACCGGCCGACCGCTTTATGCCCGCCGCCATGCAACCCTTGCTCGCCGATCTCGACCCCGTGGTCACGACCTCTCTCTGGTCGCACCTTTTCACGGTCGGTGGAGTCCTGCTCGCCGTCTTCGCCTTGGCCCGCCTGCTCGGGGAGCGTCGCCAGCCGGGCAACACTGTCGCCTGGTTGCTCGCCATCATTCTGGTGCCTTATTTTGGGGTGCCGCTTTTTATCCTCATCGGCGGTCGTAAAATAAAGCGTCTCGCCGCCCGCAAACGCCGTCTTCGTCTGAACCTGCCTTCCACACACACACGGCGGGCGTCGGAGGCCACCCTCGCCGATCCCACCGCGCAGACCATCGCAACCAACGGCGCGGGCGAGCCCCTGGGGGGGAACGAGATCCGCCTGCTCACCTCCGGTCAGGATGCCTACTTCGAACTCGAGCGCCAGATCCTGGCCGCGAGACACACCATTCACATCGCGACCTTCATCCTCGCCCGGGACGCCGTCGGCCGCCGCATCGTGAACCTCCTCGCCCGCCGCGCGCGAGAAGGCGTCCAGGTGCGCCTGCAACTCGATGCCTTGGGCTGTTTTTTCTCCAGCCGGCGTTTCGTAAACCCGATCCGCGAAGCCGGCGGCGAGGTCGCCCGTTTCCTGCCCGTCCTCCCTCTCTCTTCCCCCGGTTCCGCCAATTTGCGCAATCACCGTAAAATCGCCGTTTTCGACCACCACACCGCCATTGTCGGAGGACATAACCTCGCCCGCGAATACCTCGGGCCCCATCCTTGGAAAAAACGCTGGACCGATCTTGGTGCCATCATCTCCGGTCCCGCCGCCACCTTGCTCGATGAGGTATTCCTCGCCGACTGGTCTTTCGCCAGCGGTCAATCGCTCGAATCGATTCATCAATCTCTGCCGGCCGCCGTGTCCGTGCCCCCCATCCCGCTGGCCCGAAACGTTCACGCCTCGTCCGATCTTCAGGTCGTCGCCAGCGGTCCGGATGTTACCGGTGACCCGCTTTACGAGGGCATTCTCTCCCTGATCCAGGAGGCGACGCACAACATCTGGCTGGTCACGCCTTACTTCATTCCTGACGAGGTCATTCTGCGCACGCTCGTCGTAAAGGCCCGGGCCGGTCGCGATGTCACCCTGATCCTGCCCGCGCGTTCCAATCATCCCATTGCCGACTACGCCCGCCGCCCCTACCTGCGCCAGCTTGTGCGCGCCGGTGCCCGCGTGCTCGCCTACGAGCCCCGCATGTTGCACGCCAAGGCCGTCATCGTGGATGATCGGCTCGGTCTCATCGGTTCGGCCAACGTCGATATGCGCAGTCTTTTCGTGAACTTCGAGATTGGTGTGGTCATGCACAGCGAGCGCGATGTGCATGCCCTGCGCGTCTGGGCTGGCGAACTCGTGCGCGAGTGCCGCCCCATCAACCTCGCGAAGCTCAAGCGCCGCCGCTTCCCCGCCAACCTCGCCGAGGACATCAGCCGTCTTTTCGCGCCGCTGCTCTGACACCGCGCCTCTCTTCTCAATCTTCAACGTTGTCCGGGTTGGCTTTGTTAGCGTCCACTTCCATCGCCGCCGGGTTACTTGCCCTCGGCCATACGTTCCCTACAGATAATCTCCTTCATGCCCGCCGCCCCCCGCCCTCTTGATGAACCCGGCCGCCTCGCCGCCCTCCGTAGGCTGGGCCTGCTCGACACTGCAGCTGAGGAAAACTTTGACCGCGTTTCCCGGCTTGCCGCCCGCCTGCTCACCGCACCGGTCGTGCTCCTCTCTTTTGTGGAGGAGTGTCGTCAGTTTTTTAAATCCGCCATAGGCCTCGCAGGCGAAGTCGGTGTCGCACGCGAGACGCCCCTCACCCACTCTTTTTGCCAATACGTCGTCACCTCCGCGGCGCCACTTATCGTTGAGGATGCCACCCTGCACCCGCTGGTTTGCAGAAATCTCGCCATCCCCGACCTCGGCGTCGCCGCCTATCTGGGCATCCCGATCTACGATGAAGAAGGCTACGTGCTTGGCTCGTTTTGCGTCATCGACCACCAGCCGCGTAAATGGACCGAGGCCGAGATATCTCTGCTCAAGGACTTGTCCGCCCTCGTCATGAGCGAGCTGGCTCTCCGCCAGCGTAATCTCGCCCTGCAAACCGCCACCACCCGCGCCGAGGAGGCCACCCGTGCCAAGGCCGAGTTCCTCGCCAACATGTCCCACGAGATCCGCACGCCGATGAACGCCGTGATCGGCATGACCGATCTGCTTATCGGCACCGAACTCTCCGTCGATCAACGCGAGTTCGCCGGCATCGTGCGCCGAAGTGGCGAATCCCTCCTCTCCCTCATCAACGACATCCTCGATTTCTCCAAGGTCGAATCCGGCAAGCTCGAGCTCGAGCACATCCCCGTTTCCCTCCGCGACAGCGTCGTTCTCGCCCTCGACATCATCCGCTACCCCGCCTCCTTGAAAGACCTCTCCCTGTCCGTGTCGATCGCCGATGACGTGCCTTCGGTGGTCCTTGGCGATGCCACCCGGCTCGGACAGATTCTCCTCAATCTCGTCAGCAACGCGGTCAAGTTCTCCGCGCGCGGAGAAGTGCGTGTCACCGTCTCCCGTCTGCCCGCCGGCCCTGCCCGGCCCGAGCAGCTTCTTTTCTCCGTGCGCGACACCGGTATCGGCATCCCCGCCGACCGCCTCGACCGGCTCTTCAAGCCTTTCAGCCAGGTCGATGCCTCCACCACCCGCCACTACGGTGGCACCGGCCTTGGCCTGACCATCTGCGAAGCCCTCGTCAAATGCATGGGCGGCCGCATGCGGGTCTTCTCCACCCCCGGCATCGGCTCCGATTTCCAGTTTGAGATTCCCCTTCATGTTTCCGCCGAGGAGCCCTCCGCCGACTCCGATGCTTCTGGCGCGGTTCTCCCGCCACCGCCGCCCGCCGTCTCCCTCTCCGCCTTGCGTATCCTCGTCGCCGAGGATGACCCCGTGAATCAGCGCGTTATCCACCTTCTCCTCGACCGGCTCGGCCACTCTTGCACCGCAGTGAACGACGGGCTTGCGGCCCTCGCCGCCACCACCGCGCAACCCTTCGATGTGATCCTGCTGGACATGCAGATGCCGCAACTCGACGGCTACGAAACCGCCCGTCGTCTCGGAGAGGTTTTCCCTGCCGCCGCCCGCCCCTGGATCATCGCCATGACCGCCCAGGCCATGAGCGGAGATCGCGAGAAATGCCTCGCCGCCGGCATGGACGATTACCTCGCCAAGCCCGTTAGTAAAACCACCCTTGCCCTCGCCCTCGCCCGTGCCGAGCAGCAACTCGCCCGTCGTCCCCCTCTTTCGTCGTCTTCTTAAAATCTTCTCCGATTATCGCCCCCTTGCCCGCCTCTTCAATCGGCTCCTCACGCACTTGGATGCCCGGATTCGCCCCATGAAAAAACTCCTGCTTCTCGTCACTTGCCTTTTGCTGCCTCCCCTCGTGCTCGCCGCCGACCCGGCTCCCGCCGCGTCGTCCAAGACCCCGCCGCCACCAGTCCCCGACTGGGAAAACCCGGCCCTCTTGCACGAGGGCACCGAGCCGCCCTCCGCCACTGCGGCCATTTTCAATAACCCAAAAGCCGCGCTAAAACTCGACCGAGCCCAATCGCCGTTTTTCCAAAGCCTGAACGGCACTTGGAAGTTTCACTGGGTCCCCAGGCCCGATCAACGCCCGCAAGATTTCTGGAAGCCTGCTTTTGACGACCTCGCCTGGAAAACCATTCCCGTGCCCGCCAATGTCGAGATCGAGGGTTACGGCATCCCCATCTACACCAACGTAACCTACCCTTGGTCTCCGGTTAAGCCGCCCTTCATACCGCACGACAACAACCCCGTCTCCTCCTATCGAAAGTCCTTCTCCGTTCCCGCCTCCTGGTCCGGCCGTGAAACCTACCTCACCTTCGATGGCGTAAACTCGTTTTTCTATCTTTGGGTCAACGGACAAAAGCTCGGCTTTAGCAAGGACAGCCGCACGCCCGCAACTTTCCGTCTCACTCCGTATCTGAAAACCGGTGACAACCTTCTCGCCGTCGAAGTTTACCGGTGGAACGACGGCTCCTATCTCGAAGACCAGGACTTCTGGCGCCTCAGCGGCATCTTCCGCGATGTCTATCTCTGGTCCGCCCCGACTGTCCGCATCCGGGATTTCGAGCTGGGCACTTCCCTGGACGCAGCTTACCGCGACGCCGTGTTGTCCGTAAGCGTCGTGCTCGCCAACTCTGATTCCGTCGCAAAGGAAATCTCTGTCGAAGCCACCCTGTTCGATGCCGCTCAAAAGCCCGTCGCCTCCTTCCCGATCGGCTCCGCTAGCATCGCCCCCGGCACAGAGCAGAAGCTCGACGCGCGGCAGCCCGTCGCCAATCCCCTGAAATGGTCGGCGGAGACGCCCCATCTCTACACCCTCGTGATCACCGCCAAGGACGGCGCCGGCAAAATCCTTCAATGCATCCCCTGGCGCGTCGGGTTCCGCACCAGCGAGGTCAAGGACGGCCAGTTGCTCGTGAACGGCATGCCCGTGCTCATTCGCGGTGTAAACCGTCACGAGTTCGACCCCAAGCTCGGCCAGGTCGTCACTCGCGAGCGTATGATCCAGGACATACGTTTGATGAAACAGCACAACATCAACGCCGTTCGCACCTGCCATTACCCCAACGTTCCCGCCTGGTATGATCTCTGCGACGAATATGGCCTCTATCTGGTCGATGAGGCCAACATCGAGTCCCACGGCATGGGCTACGGCGACAAATCGCTCGCCAAGGATCCGATCTGGAAAGCCGCCCACCTCGACCGCACCGTGCGCATGGTCGAGCGGGACAAAAATCACGCCTCCGTCATCATCTGGTCCCTCGGCAACGAGGCCGGCATGGGGGAGAATTTTGCCGCGACCTACCGCTGGATCAAACAGCGCGACGCATCTCGTCCCGTCCAGTATGAGCAAGCCGGGCATGGCGCCTCCACCGACATCGTCTGCCCGATGTATGCCCGCCCTGAAACCGCCCTGAAATACGCCGAAAAAACGCAACGCCGTCCCTTTATCCAATGTGAATACGCCCACGCCATGGGCAACAGCAGCGGCGATCTCCAGTCTTACTGGGACCCGATCTACGCCGGCGCAAAATCCCTCCAGGGCGGCTTCATCTGGGACTGGATTGATCAGGGTCTGGAAACTCCGGTGCCCGCCTCGCGCAAGATCGAGCAAATCGAAAACCCGAAGTCACTCCCGCTCGACCCCAAGCTCGGCACCTTCTTTGCCTACGGCGGCACTTTTGGCCCGCCCGACATCGCCACGGATGGCAACTTCTGCGCCAACGGTCTCGTCTCCGCCGACCGCATCCCGCACCCCGGTCTTTTCGAGGTCAAAAAGGTTTACCAACCCGTTCAGTTCCGCGCCATCAACCTCGCCGAGGGTCTGGTCGAGTTGCAAAATTGGAACGACTTTCTCTCCCTCGATCAGTGGCTCGTTGGCCGCTGGCAGCTGGTGGCCGAAGGCCGCGTGCTTCAGTCCGGCGGTTTGCCCGTCGCCGCCCTTGCCATCGCGCCTCGCGCCCGCGCCACCTTGAAACTTCCCTTCGAACCCTTCCATGCCGAACCGGGCGTCGAATATTTTCTGAATCTCAGTTTGAGCCTCAAAGCCGACACCCCATGGGCCGCCTCAGGCCACGAGGTGGCCTGGGCGCAGTTCCCTCTCCCCTTCGTGGCAGTCGCCGCGCCTTCGCCCGAACACGCAAAACCAAGCCCGCTCGTCCTCGAACAATCACCCACCCGGATTTTGATCGCCGGACGGGCTTTCTCCGCCGGCTTCGACGCTTCGACCGGCCTGTTGACGTCACTCAAAAACAACGGCGACGAACTCCTTGAAAGTCCTCTGCGCCCCGACTTCTGGCGCGCCCCCACCGATAATGATCGCGGCAACCACCTGCCCGTGGAACTCGCCATCTGGCGCATGGCCCACGCATCCTGGTCCGCCCGTTCCGTCACGGCCAGCCAGTCTGCCCCTGATCGCGTCATCGTCGTCGCCAAGGGCAAAATCTCCGTCACTGGCTCCGACTACACGCTGACCTGGACCGTCCTCGGCACCGGCGAGGTGCTCGTCACCGCAAGCTTTGAGCCGGGCGCACAAAAACTCCCCGAGTTGCCCCGCTTCGGTATGCAGACCACGCTCCGCGCCGGCTACGAGCGTCTCGTCTGGTATGGCAAGGGGCCGCAGGAAACTTACCGTGACCGGCAGGATGCCCGAGTGGGAGTTTACAAGAGCACGGTGCGCGAGCAGTTCCACTCCTACATCAAGCCGCAGGAAACCGGCAATCACGAGGCCGTTCGCTGGATCGCCTTGCTCGATAAAAACCACTGCGGGCTCCTCGCCGTCGGTGCTCCGCTCCTGAGCGCCAACGCCCTCCACGCCTCGACCGACGATCTCTATTGCGCCACCCAAGTGGAGAATTTCTACCCCTATCAGTTGCCGCCGCGCGATACCGTCACGCTTAACCTGGATCTCTTCCAGCGCGGCTTGGGCGGCGATAACAGCTGGGGCGCCAAGCCGCACGATGCTTTTACGATCAAGCCCGTTCCCCTCACTTATTCTTACCGCCTCAAACTCGTTCGATCTGGCGACGATCTTGCCGCCCTCGCTCGCAACTTGGTGAAATAGGATCGTCAGTCGATCCGCCCGCCCCTCGCTCATCGTCACGTTTTATTAATGAAATCAGCCCGCGCTCTCCTCGCAGTTGTTCTTTGTCTCTCGTTTGCCGCCCTGCACGCCGCCACTCCGGCGCTCAACTTCGTCCGCGCTGCCGTGCCCGACTCCACCCGTATTCTGCCGATCGCCGACGACGCCCTTACCGGTCCGAGATACACACTGTTTACCCACCGCCGCACTCAATACGCCGCCTTCCTTGCTGCCGACGCCCGGCTGGTTCTCGCTCGCCGCGTTCT
>JBEGTN010000396.1:0-2514 GCA_041179405.1 Verrucomicrobiota bacterium | reverse complement strand
TCGAGGCCCATGCCGAAGGCATAGCCGCTCCAGACCTCGGGGTCGTAGCCGACGTCCTTGAACACGATGGGGTCCACCATGCCGCAGCCGCCGATTTCGATCCAAGGCTTGTTGACCTTCGGCAGATGCGTGGCGCTCAGGTCCACCTCGAAGCTGGGCTCGGTGTAGCCGAAGTAGTGCGGGCGGAAGCGGGTCTTGGTGTCTTTGCCAAGGAGGGAGGCGAAGATGTAGTCGAGCAGGGCCTTGAGGTCGCGGACGGTGACGTTTTTGTCCACGTAGAGACACTCGAGCTGGTGGAAGTTGGCCGAGTGGGTGGCGTCGGTGGTGTCGCGGCGATAGACGCGGCCGGGCGAGACGATGCGGATGGGGGGCTGGCCCTTCAGCATGGTGCGGATCTGCACGGAGCTGGTGTGGGTGCGGAGGAGGTATTTCTCGTGTGGGGATTTTTTGGATACGTTGCCGAAGCGCGCGGGCTCGGGCAGGTAGAAGGTGTCCTGGGCGTCGCGGGCGGGGTGGTCGGACGGGGTGTTGAGGGCGTCGAAGCAGTAATACTCGGTCTCGACCTCGGGACCCTCGACGACGGTGAATCCGACCTTGCGCAGGATGCGGGTCATTTCCTCGCGGACGAGGGTGAGCGGGTGGAAAGTGCCGGGGGCGCGGTCGGGGGAGGGCAGGGTGGGGTCAACGGCGGGGCCGAGCCGGGCGGCGAGCTCGGATGCCTCGATGCGGGCGAGGGCGGCGTCGAGCTGGGACTGGAGGGCGGTCTTGGCCTCGTTGATGAGTTTGCCGACGACGGGCTTTTGCTCCTTGGGCACGGAGCCCATTTGCTTCATGAGCGCGGTGAGTTCGCCGTTGGGGCCGACGAAGCGGGCCTTGGCGGCCTCGAAGTCGGGGCGGGTGGCGACGGCTGGCAGTTCGGCGGCGGCTTTGGCGAGGAGGGCGGCGAGTTGGTCTTGCATGGAGGGCGAAGGAAACGTGCGGCGGGGAAGCGGAGAGGAAAGGAAAGTCGCGAGGGGGACAGGCAAAAAAAGAGGACGGCGCCTTGGAAAAGGCCCGTCCTCCGGGGACTGAAAGGAGGCGAGCCGGTGCGGGCTCGCGTTTGATGGGGCTGCTTAGGCGGCCTTGGCGGCGACCTTGGCCTTCAACGCGTCCTGGGCTTTGGAAACCAGGGCGGTAAAGGCGACCTCATCGCGAATGGCGATGTCCGACAGGACCTTGCGGTCGAGGAGGATGTTGGCGGCCTTGAGACCTTCGATGAGACGGCTGTAGCTGATGCCATTGGCACGAGCGGCGGCGTTCAAGCGAACGATCCAGATGGAGCGGAAGTCGCCCTTCTTCTTGCGGCGGGCACGGAAGGCGTAGAGCCAGGCGTGGTGAACGGCTTCTTTCGCGTAGCGGAAGAGCTTGGATTTGTTGCCAAAGTAACCCTTGGCGTAGTTGAGGACCTTCTTCCGGCGACGGCGGGAAGCGGCTGCATTTGTTGCACGAGGCATGTTGTTATTTTCCTATTTTTGGGCCGGAGGGTCGTCTCGTTAAGATCACCCGCCTGGCGGTTTTTGTTTTGAACGGCGCTATGGATTACAGGCCGAACGGGAGGCAGCGCTTCAGCGGCTTCGCATGGCCTTCGGCGACGAGCTTGTCTTTAGAGGCGCGGCGCTTGGCCGAGGTGCTCTTGGAGGCAAGCAAGTGACGGAAGCCGGGCGTGCGGCGAATAAGCTTACCTTTGGCGGACAGCTTGAAGCGCTTGGCTACGGATTTCTTTGTCTTTTGCATGGGACGAGTTGTCGAAAACACGGAAGCGAGGCGGGCTTGGCAAGGGAATTGTTTGAAAGCGGGATTTTGGTCGAAAACGGCGTTGACAAGGTTGGCCGCGTGTTGCCTGTTCACCCCTCGTCTTTTTGGTTTCCTAGCTCAATGGTAGAGCAGTTGACTCTTAATCAATTGGTTCCGGGTTCGATCCCCGGGGGAACCACCACTTTCCACCCGTTCATCGGGCCACGTTCTTTTTCAGCCGATTTTCTCCGTAAGGCCCTCAGGCTTGCCAAAGCGGCCTGCGCCGCCCAAGCACACCTCGCTTTCGCCGGCGTAGCTCAATGGTAGAGCACCTGTTTTGTAAACAGGCGGTTGCGGGTTCGAATCCCATCGCCGGCTCCAACCTTCGCTCTGCGAGCTGCGGTTGGCGCGGCCATGCTTCTTGAGCCGCGAATCACACGCGTGACCAAGCAACGCGAAGCAGGGCCGCAACGAGCGGCGCGCATCCGCCACATTTTTTCTGCCCGATGGTGTAATGGTAGCACGAACGACTCTGACTCGTTCTGTCTAGGTTCGACTCCTAGTCGGGCAGCCAAAAAAAATTAGCGAATCGCAACGAACGCGCTAATTTTTTCCGGCCCCGCGCGTAGTTGGAAATGGACGCCCCCGCGAAAATCGAAATTTTTCACCCCCCGTCACTCCATCATCACTCGATTTCACGCTCACAAACAAAGTGGGTTGACAGCCAAGAATTGATAACCC
>JBEGTN010000395.1:0-4257 GCA_041179405.1 Verrucomicrobiota bacterium | reverse complement strand
CGCTTCCGTCGAGACCGCCAAGGTGGACCTCTCCCGCTGCACCATCTCCGCCCCGATCGACGGCCTCGTCCTCGATCGCCCCGCCATCGCCGGCAAGACCGTCTCCGCCAGCACTTCCGCTCCGGTGCTCTTCGTCTTGGTCAACGACCTCAGCCAGTTGCAGATCAAAGCCTCCATCGCCGAGGCCGACATCGGCAACGTCCGCGAAAAACAGTCCGTCACCTTCACCGTGGACGCCTTCCCCAACCAGTCCTTCAAGGGCCTTGTCCGCCAGATCCGCAACCAACCCGTCTCCCAGTCCAACGTCGTCACCTACGCCACCATCATCGACGTCAACAACGACAACCTCACCCTCAAGCCCGGCATGACCGCCAACGTCTCCATCACCGTTCAGGAGCGCGTGGATGCCCTGCTTATTTCCAACTCCGCCCTCCGCTCCCGCATCCCCGACGAGGTGAAGCTCCCCGCCCAGGCCAAGGTCTCCGCCGACGGCAAACCCGCCCCCGCCGACGCCCTCCGCGCCCTCCTCGTCGAGGTCGGCTATAAAGAGGAGCCCGGCTCCCGTCCCACCCGCGAACAAACCACCAAGGCCCGCGCTCTCGCCACCGAGCGCGGCATCGTCCTGCCCGAGCGCCGTCGCGGCGGTCGCAACTCCTCCTCCACCCCCGCCGCCGAGACCGTCCGCACTCTCTACGTCCCCGCCGGCACGCCCGACTCCCCGAAGGCCAAACCCGTTGAGGTGAAGCTCGGCATCACCGACGGCGTCAACACCGAGGTCCTTTCCGGCCTCGATGAAAAGACCCTCGTCATCACCGGCGTCAAAGACACCGGCGATACCGCCGTCGCCGCCAAACCCGCCAGCAACCCCTTCTCCCCCGGCGGCGGCCAGCGCCGCTTCTAACCCTCCCCGCTGCCGCACTCCGTCTTCTTCCGCTCTGTCCTCTGTCGCTCTGTCCTCTGATCCCCCCGTGTCCCAGCCTGTCGTCCAGCTCCGCGATATTCGCAAAACCTACCGCAACGGCGACCTTGAGGTCCACGCCGTGCGGGGCATCTCGCTCGACATCCAGCCAGGGGAGTTCGTCGCCATCATGGGCGCCTCCGGCTCCGGCAAATCCACCTTGATGAACACCCTCGGGTGCCTCGACCGCCCCACCTCCGGCTCCTACCACCTCGACGGCGTCGATGTCTCCTCCCTCGACCGCCCCGCCCGTGCCGACTTGCGTAACCAGAAACTCGGCTTCGTCTTCCAGGGCTTCAACCTCCTCGCCCGCACCAGCGCCCTCGAAAACGTCGAGCTCCCCATGCTCTACGCCCCCCACCGTCCCCTCCGCGTCGAGATGAAGCGCCGCGCCCTCGCCGCCCTCGCCATCGTCGGCCTCGCCGATCGGGCAGATCACCTCCCCTCCCAGCTCTCCGGCGGCCAGCAGCAACGCGTCGCCATCGCCCGCGCCCTCGTCAACGAGCCCCGCCTCCTCCTCGCCGACGAGCCCACCGGCAACCTCGACAGCCGCACCTCCATCGAGGTCATGGGCGTTTTCCAAAGTCTCAACGAGCAGGGCATCACCCTCGTCATGGTCACCCACGAACTCGACGTCGCCAGCTACTGCAAACGCATCCTCGTCGTGCGCGATGGCCTCGTCGTGCGCGACGAACCCGTGGCCAACCGGCTCATCGCCTCCGAAGAGCTCGCCAAGCTCCGCTCCGCCGAATCCGCCGCCAAACTCACCGCCGCGCCTTCCGGCGAGAAATCCTAGAGCCTAAAAACTAAATCCTAAACTAAACGCCCCCTGTCCGCTCCCATCCGCCCTCCGATTCCGCCCTCCGTCCTTTAGGATTTAGCCGCTTAGGATTTCCCCCTGCCATGCGTTTCATCGCCACCACCGTCATCGCTCTCCGCGCCCTGCGTCGCAACAAGCTGCGTTCCGCCCTCACCGCCCTCGGCATCATCATTGGCGTCGCCGCCGTCATCGCCATGGTCGGCATCGGCAACGGCGCCAAGTCCCAGGTCGAGGCCCAGGTCGCCTCCCTCGGTCGCAATGTCGTCACCGTCTTTCCCGGGTCTTTCTCCAGCGGAGGCGCGCGCGGCGGCTGGGGCAGCGCCTCCACCCTCACCGTCGAAGACACCGAGGCCATCGCCCGCGAGGTCTCCGGCGTAGTCTCGATCTCGCCCGAGGTTCGCGACCGCAACCAGGTCCTCGCCAACGGCCTCAATTGGAACACCCAGATCAACGGCGAATCCCCCGACTTCCTCAGCATCCGCGCCTGGGACATCGACTCCGGCTCCATGTTCTCCGACGCCGATGTCCGCTCCGCCGCCAAGGTCTGCGTGCTCGGCTCCACCGTCGCCAAACAGCTCTTCCCCGACATGGATCCGGTCGGTCAAATCCTCCGCGTGCGCAACATTCCCTTCGTCATTCGCGGCGTGCTCAAGAGCAAGGGCTTTAACTTCTTCGGTCAGGATCAGGACGACACCGTGCTCGTGCCCTACACCACCCACATGCGCCGCATCAACCGCCGCACCACCGTCAGCTCCATCATGATCGAGGCCAGCGCACCCGAGGCCATGCAACGCATCCAGGACGACATCTCCGCCCTGCTCCTCCAGCGTCACGCCGTCCGCGAGGCCGACTTCACCGTGCGCAACCAGCTTGAGCTCGCGCAGACCGCCACCGCCACCACCCGCGTCATGACCAGCCTGCTCGGTGCCATCGCCGGCGTCTCCCTCCTGGTCGGCGGCATCGGCATCATGAACATCATGCTCGTGTCCGTCACCGAGCGCACCCGCGAGATCGGCATCCGCCTCGCCATCGGCGCGCACGATCACGACATTCGCGTGCAGTTCCTCATCGAGGCCATGATTCTCAGCAGCCTCGGCGGCATCATCGGCGTGCTCCTCGGCATCGGTATTTCCGAGAGTCTCTCCATCCTCAACGGCTGGCCCGTGCTCGTCTCCACCAACGCCATCCTCCTCGCCGTCGGCTTCTCCGCCCTCGTCGGCGTGCTCTTCGGCTTCTACCCCGCCCACAAAGCCGCCCAGCTCGACCCCATCGAAGCCCTCCGCTTCGAGTAAAACCGGCCCGCCGCCGTGTCGCAACAATCCACCAGACTGCGGCTCGCCGTCCTGTTCGCCACCACGGGCCTGCTCGCCGCCGCCTCCTCGCTCCCCCCAAGCGACACCCTCGCCTCCGCCCGCCAGCTCATCGCCGCCTCTCGCCTGCCTGAGGCCCGCGAACCCCTCGCCGCCGCGCTCGCCATCTCACCCGACAACCTTGAGCTGCGCGTCCTCCTCGCCGAGGTGCTCGGCCGCCTCCACCGACGCGACGAGGCCATCGACCTCCTGAAGGCCGCCCTCGAAACCCGCCCCGAAGACGCCTCCCTCCTCGGTGCCTACGGCGGCCAGCTCCTCCTTCGCGCCGACGAACTCGGCTCCGGCTTGCGCGCCCTCCTGCTCGCCCGCCGCGGCCGTGCGGCGATGGAGCACGCCGTCACCCTGGCCCCCCGTTCCATCAGCCTGCGCGAGGGCCTGATCCAGTTTTACCGAAAAGCCCCTGCCCTCGCCGGCGGCGACCGGGAAAAAGCCCGCGCCCACGCCGCCGCCCTCGCCGCGATCGACCCGGTGCGCGGCGCGGTCTGGGGGGCCTCGATGCTCATCGACGACGAACGCTACCCCGAGGCCCTGGCCGCCTGCGACACCGCCCTCGCCGCCCGGCCCGACGACTACGTGGCCCTCTTCCTCCTCGGCCGCACCGTATCCGAATCCGGCCTACGCCTCGCCGACGGCGAAACCGCCCTCCGCCGTTGCCTGACGCTCGCGCCGCAGCCCAGCGAACCCTCTCACGCCGACGTGAACTACCGCCTCGGCCTCATCGCCGAAAAACGCGGCGACCACCCCGCCGCCCGCGCCGCCTACAACCTTGCCCTCGCCGAGTCCCCCACCTTCACCCCCGCCGCCGAGGCACTCCAACGCGTATCCGGCAAAAGCCGGTAGAGCCTCACTCTGATCCCGCCTGAAAACGCCGCAGCGTCTCCTCCAGCGTCCAGTGCATCCCGCGCGCTCGCGCCGCGCCGTAGAACCGTAGAAACGGCACCACCTGGTGCGTCGCCGTCTCCACCTCGCGATAAAACAACTTCCCCAGCGGCCCGGCGCGCTCCAAGTAACCGCTCTCCCAAAAACGCCGCAAAGTCGCGCCCACGTCGTAGCGCACCATCCGGTGCCGCACCGACCATGCGCCCGCCGCCTCCGGGCCGCTTTGCTCG
>JBEGTN010000394.1:0-8794 GCA_041179405.1 Verrucomicrobiota bacterium | reverse complement strand
CGGCACCAATACAAGGAAACCCCTCACCGCAACCGCTGGAAGACAACACGTTCCAACTAAGCGCCATTCTATTCAGAAATCCTAAATACTTCGGAACGCTCTCACTATTTCCCACGATAATTTTTTCGACACGGAGAACACAGCGCTCCGATACAGAGGGCACGGAGCCAATTCAAACCAGAAGAGCAGTCCTGTCTTTCCTCTGTGCTCTCTGTGTCCGCGCTCCGGCTCGGCTCTGTGACCAATCCGAGAAATGAGGTATGATCCGGACCTAGGTTACGCTTATATCCACAATCAAGCACTCCCCAGATGGTGAGTTAATGAGGCGCGTCGGGAACAACAGGAGACAAAACCGCGCACCATCCAGCCGCAAAAAAGCCGGCGTTTGAAAACGCCGGCTTGGGGAGAACAAGAGAGGGAAACCTGAAAACTTAGGACTTGGGAGCCTCGGGCTTGTCGGCGGGTTTCTCGGTGGGAGGCGTCTTGTCTTTATCGCAGCCGCCACCACAGCCATCGGCAGCATAAGCAATGGCGGAGAGGGAGAGCGCAAGGAGGGCGAGGAGGGTCTTCTTCATGTGGTTTTGATTTAGTTAGGGTTGAGGGCGTGCCTCCAACCGGAATGGTCAGTCGCACGCATCTTAAGACGATACACACTTGCCAAGGTTTCCGCTTTTACAAGCGACGCTCCATTTTCTCAGGAACCAGCCAGCCTGACTACTTCAGCAGCGCGGTGAGTTTCTCCTGCATGGCGTCGGCCCAGATTTGGTAACCGGCGGCGTTGGGGTGCAGAGCGTCGGGCATGATGGACTTGGGCAAGGTGCCGTCGGCTTCGAGGAACTTTTTGCCGAAATCGAGGAAGAACACCCTTTTGCCGTCGTCGAGCTTGGCGATGATCGTGTTGATCTCGGCGATCTTGGCGCGGGCGGGATTGTCGGCTTTTTCGGCGCGGGGGAAAACGGCGAGCAGCAGCACCTTGGTGGCGGGGCAGCGCTTATGGATCTCGTTCACGATGGCGGTGACGCCCTCGGCGATCTGCGGGGCGGTGTCGCGGCCGGTGTTGTTGGTGCCGATCATGAGCACGGCGACCTTGGGCTGGATGCCGTCGAGGTTGCCGTTTTGCAGGCGCCAGAGGACGTGTTCGGTCTTGTCGCCGCTGATGCCGAAGTTGGCGGCCTTGAGCGGCTCGTAACGCTCAGCCCAGATGCCTTTGCCGGCATTGCGCCAGGCGTCGGTGATCGAGTCGCCGACGAAGAGGAGGTCCACCCCGCCCTTTTGAGCGATGGCGTTAAAGCCCTCGTGCCGGACCATCCACTCGTTCCGGGGAACGGGGAGCGTGGCAAGATTGGGGGCGATGATGGTCTGGGCGGGAAGCGTCGCAGAGCCAAGCAGGCCGATGAGAAGAGCGGGGAACAGGTGGCGAAGGGTTTTCATGGGGAGGACGAAAACCCTGACCGATGCGCGGCAGTCGGACAATACGCGAATACGAACGACGGACGGCGGCGTCACCGCGCCAAGGTCCGGAGCCGACCTGCCGGGGCGTGCAGATGCAGCGGTAGAAAATCGCACCGTTGAAAGCCTCATCGACTTAACCAGGCGGGCAGCGCATGCGCCTCACAGGCTATTTCAGGTGTCTCGCAGGGTGCCGCACACGGGACGGGATGCGCGCCCTGAACCACCGAATCCGATTTTGGGTCCTTTGCTTTACTTATGAAAAATCGAAACGCGTCCGATTATGCTTAAAGCCCAATGTTTATCTCGCATCCCGTTGTGAAAAATCTCTTATTCATCCTCCAATAAAAGTCTTCCTCTGCCTCGCTTCGAGGATGCCGTTGCGAGCAAGAACACCGCTCTCACGTTACGCACCCTTCGGCACCGCTGCACTCAACCTCCCATGCCTACAACCCCAGTCTCCACTCCGACCTCGGACTCGATCGCACCAGCTCCCCTCCCCTCCCTCGCCATAACCGGACACATCGACGCTTGGGTCGGCTGTTTCGTCCTCTTCCTCGCCGTGCTCGTCCTCATCTACGGGGCGCTCCGAGCCGCGGGCCTGCACGCGGACATCCTCGTCGCCCTCGCCATCGTTCTCATCACCGGCGGAGTCCTCTGGCAACGCGCCCGCGCCGAACGCCTCCGCCGCGAGACCGCCCTCGCCGCGCTCGCCGACAGCAACCAGAAATTCAGCGCCCAAAGCGCCCAGCTCTCCGTCGCGAAATCCGAAACCGGCCGCATCATGGAGACCGTCCAGGAAGGCCTCTTCCTCGTCGATCAAGACGGCCTCATCGGCGAATACCATTCCCGCGCCCTGCTCGATATTTTCCGCCGCTCCGACATCTCCGGCGAAAACCTCTTTAGCATTCTCAAGCGCCTCCTCTCGGAGAAGATGTTCAACACCACCAAGGGCTACTTTACCCTCCTCTTCGACATCACCAAAAAGGAGAAAACCGTCCTCAAGGTAAATCCCCTCGCCGAAATCGAGATCAACTTCGTCAACCCCGAGGGCGGCTTCATGAACCGCCACCTCGGCTTCAACTTCCGCCGCATCGTCGAAGAGGGCAAAGTCGTCCGCGTCTTCGTCGCCGTCCGCGACATCACCAAACAGGTCGAGCTCGAGAAAAAACTCCGCGAGGCCGAGAAACACAAGGATCGCCAGCTCGAGATTCTCCTCGGCATCGTTCACGTCCCTTCCGACGAACTCACCGCCTTCATCACCCTCATCGAGACCGAGCTCGAAACCATCAACCAAACCCTCCGCACCGAAGACTTCGCCAAAGTCGGCGGCCTCGCCGGCGACGTGTTGCGCCAGCGCCTCAAAACCGTCTTCCGCTCCGCCCACAACATCAAGGGCAACGCCGCGCTCCTCAAACTCGACTACTTCCAAAAGGCCGCCCACGAATTCGAAACCAAGATCGCCGATCTCCTCGACCGCCCTCGCCTCCTGAGCGACGACATCATCCCTATCGTCATCTGCGAAGCATCCCTCCGCGAGGACCTCATGGATCTTCACGACCTGCGCGATAAACTCACCGGCCTGCGCGCCATCACCCCCGGCGGAAGCGGTCCCGCCGCCGCCACCATCTCGTCCCCCGTCGCCGCCTTCGTCGTCAACCTGCAGGAGCTGGTTGAAAACGCCGCCCGCGATCTCGAAAAAGCCTCTATCCTCTCCGTCGATGAGTTCGCCGTCCACACCGTCGGCTTTGGCCGCTTCGAACTGATGCGCGACGTCCTCATCCAGCTCACCCGAAACTCCCTCGCCCACAGCGTCGAGGCCCCCGCCGAGCGCGTCACCGCCGGCAAACCTCCCGTCGCCCACCTCACCATCCGCGGCCTCCCGCCCACCCCCGAGGGCCTCCTCGGCCTCGCCTTCCGCGACGACGGACGCGGCCTCGACCTCGAAGCCATTCGCAAGCGCGCCCTCTCCACCAGCCTCCTCACCCCCGAGACCGCGCCCGCCGCCACCCCCAACGAACTCGCCGCCCTCATCTTCGCCCCCGGCTTCTCCACCGCCGCCCAGGTCGGCGAACACTCCGGTCGCGGCATGGGCATGGACATCATCAAATCCAAAATCGTGGACGAAGCCGGCGGCCTCCTCGAGGTCCACAGCACCCCCGGCCAGTTCTGCGAATTCCACCTCTACCTCCCCCCCACGACCAACCCGACTCCGCATGAAACTACTCATCGTTGACGATTCACTCATCATGCGCCGCGCCATCGAGCGCTGCGTGTCCGGCGAACGTTTCACCGAAATCCGCGTCGCCGTGAACGGCCGCGAGGCTGTCGAGGAATTCGAGCGCTTCAAACCCGACGTCGTCACCATGGACATCACCATGCCCGAGATGGACGGCCTCGACGCCGTCGCCCGCATCCTCCGCAAAAACCCCGACGCCATCATCCTCATCGTCTCGGCCCTCGCCGACAAATCCACCGCCGTCGAAGCCATCCTCGGCGGAGCCGCCGGCTTCCTCCTCAAGCCCATCAGCATCGAAAGCATCCAAGAAGCCTTGGACGATATTCTCAGCGACTAAACCGCCCAACCACGCCCACTTCCCATGGAAGAATACATTCTCAAGGTTTTTTCAAAAAGCACCCTTCGCTATTTCGAAGCCATCGGAGCCACCGGCGCGACCCTTGGCACCCCCTACCTTGGCAGCCACGACGAATCCGCCGGCCTCGGCTTCTCTGCCGTCATCGGCATCAGCGGCTCCTACCGCGGCAACATCTACTTCACCTCCTCCCGCGAAAAACTCCACGCCCTCCTCCCCCTCCTCGGCGAGACCAATCCCGACGATACCCTCTGCGCCGAACTCGTCGGCGAGATCACCAACACCATCTCCGGCAACGCCCGCGAACACCTTGGGGGCGGCTTCATGATCTCCCCTCCCTTCATCCTCCAGGCCCGCCCGCTCTCGGTTCACCCCATTCGCAACGTGCCCATGTATGTGCTGCCCATCACCTGGCGCCAGCTCTCCTCCCACCTCCTCATCGCCCTCACCAAGGAAGCCGACGCCCACGACCCCGCAAGCTGATTCCCCTGCCTGTTCAGGTTGATGCCTTGCGGACGGGGCCGCCCCCCCGGCGGAACTGATCCGGCGGGCTCCGCTAAAACGAGAACCAACCCGCTTCTCCCTCACCTCCCTTGACTCCCATGCCCCCCATCAAGCCCGAAACACTTTTCACCCGCGCCAACGACTTCGAGTCACGCGTCGCCGAGCTCGAGTTCCCCCCCGATGTATGGGCCGTGTTCTCCCTCCTCGACCACCCCTCCTGCGCCCGCGATATCGCCGCCGCCCTCCTCACTCCCGTCTCCGCCGTCCTCCAAGCCCTCGAACGCCTGAGCGAAGCCTCCGTCATCCAGCCCAAGGCCATCGGCTGGACCGAGTTCGCCAAACGCGCCAAAACCCCAGCCCCCGCCCACGCCGTCACTCGTGCCGCCGGCGATGCCATCGTGGCCATCCGCGTCTCCCCCCCCATCACCCGCACCCCCTCCCTCGTCGCACTGCGCATCGGCACCCCCCGCCCTGCGGCGCCCGCCAAACCGCCCCGCGCCTGGAAACTGCGCCCCATCCTCGACGCCATCTCGGCCGCCGCCGGCGGCGGCCTCCAAGGCCAGCTCCTCCTCCTCAAAATCTTCCTCCACATCCCCCCCGAGATCCTCAAGGCCTCCGGCATCGAGTCGGTCGCCGCCATCGGCGCAGACTTTGAATTCACCGACCCCCGCCTCCGCGACACCTTGCTCGAAATTGGACGAACCAGCGCCAAAGTCGATCTCGCGCCCTACCTCGCCGACTAGCCCCGCCCGCCTCGACCCTGCACACCCCATGCATATCGCCATCCTCACCGCCGGAAGAAACGGCACCCTTTCCATCCAGCACCTCCACCACCACATCGCCGGGCGCGGTGCCGCTATGCCCCACTCCCGGCACGTCAATCTCCTCATCATGGACGCTCGCTCCATGAACGACGAGTGCCTCACCTTGGCCACGGCGAAAGTGGCGGAGTTCCGCCGGCAACACGGTCTCGGCCACGGCGTGCTGCTCTGCGCCAAGCCCACCCTCCCCCTCCTCGTCGCCTCCATCCGCTGCGGATTGCGCGATGTCACCACCCAATACATCGGCGCCGCCCATCTCCTCCGGATCCTGCGCTCCGCCACGCCCGGACTCACCCGCCGCGATTACATCGAAATCGTCTGCTTTCTCCGCACCTTCAACGCCTTTTCCACCGGCGAGGGCGACGCCACCACCGTCGCCCGCCGTTCCAAGGAACTCGCTCGCCTCGCCGAAACACTCGCCCAGCAGGAAAAGGACATGGCCCTGGAAAAAGACCGCGTCGCCCGCATGGAACAAGATCTCCGCGAGCGCACTCGCCGCCTCGACCGCCAGGTTGCCCGGATGCAGGCCAGCTCCGACGTCGCCCACCCGGCAACCAACCCGCCCCTCGGCGCCCCCGACTACGACGCCGTGTCACGCCAGCTCGATAAACGCGCCGCTGAACTCGACGTGCGCGAGAAACTCCTCAACGAGATGGAGAAGCTCCTTCTTTCCACCCCGCAGGCCGCCACGATCAACAAATACCTCAACCCGGCGGCCCCCACCCCCACCGGCGTGATCGGCTGATCCGTGCGCCGCCGCCGATCTTCGCCGCATCGCAAACCGGCTTTAATCCCCTCAGTTCCACAATCGAGGTTGGGTGGAGCGCTTCCAGTGCCTCCGGCTCGCTCAAAGCATCCCAGCCCCGGCCACTTCCCTCCCGAAATCCTTACTCCGAACAGCGGCGCCCTGTTTCTTTGGATCGATTCCACGTTCTTTTCGTTTTCATCCGATGTAGGGTTGTCATGTGTGCCGAACTTGGCCCTAGTAAAAATGCCCTCGTTGTGTTCACCGCGCATCTAGAAAACGAAGTTGGTTTCACCTCGCTCCGCGCCTGGCGTATCCTGCTTCAGGGCACCCTCGGGTAAAAAACATTACTTGCCATGTCGTTGGTATTTTCAAAACACGTCGCGACGGAGAAGGTGGCCAACACCAAGACGTGGGCGGAACTGGCGCGGAAGAATCCGGAGGCGCTGCACGCGGCGGCCTTGAGCGACTCAACGGAAGAGAATCGCTTGGCCGCCATTCAGTTCGTTGAGGATCAAACTATTTTGGCCGAGGTGGTTCGCAAAGAGTATTGCCCGAACAATCGGGTGGCGGCGATCACGCGCATCACCGACCCGAATCAAAGGATCTCCCTGGTCTTGGATCCCATGCTGCCGGAAGAACTGCGGCGTATCGCACTCGAGAGCCTGGGGCCGGATCCGCGATTACGGGAAGCGTATCTGCCGACCGCATCGGCGATCTTCCGCGAGGCCTTGATCAACGCGTTGGGCGGCCTCCGGGACGACCCATTCTGGTTCCAGGTCGCGCGCCTGGACCCGAACTCGGTGATTCGCGCGCGCGCCATGGGCCAGATCAGGGCGGTTGAGTCCTACGTCGAACTCTACCGTTTCGAACGTGACCGGGAGCTGGCGCAGATGCTCACGGATTTCGTCAATGAGCCGGAGTTGCTGTGGCGTATGATGGAGATCCAGCACAATGAATTCGAACGCCTCCAAATCGTCGGGCGCATCCACGACGAGGCGGTTTTGGCCAAGATCGTGCGCACTGATCGCAGCCTCACCTTGCGACTGACCGTGCTCGACCGGATCGAGAATCCGGCCTTGATTCGCGAGTTCGCCTTGGAGGCGGTGCCTGCGGAGGTGGCCCTGAGCGCCCTGGAGCAAATTCGCGATGAGAAACAGCGGGCGACGGTGGCGATGCACTCGCCCCACGAGGAAGTCCGCCTGGAGGCGCTCCGTCTGATCACCAACGAAGACGTGTTGGACAGACTGGAGGAGCATGCTCCGCATCCCGAAATTCGCTGGCTTGCGGGACGGCGCACCGGCTCAATGCCGCTCAAGGCGCTCAATGGAATCACCAGCGGGCAGACACTGCGGCGCTTGATCGAGCTGGAGCAGGAACCCGAGGTGGCCACCTGGCTCGTGAACCGCGTGAACGACAAAGAGACCTTGCGCGTGCTCGGCGGCAGCTCTTTCCCCGGAACCCATGCCGCGCTACGACGCCTCCGGGAGCGCGAGGGGCCGCTGGGCTTGCGCTTCATGCAAGTGCCCGGCCGGCCCTACGAGATGAGCGTGTTTCCCGTCACCATCGCACAACTACGCGAGGCGCTCGGGCCCGACGCCGGCGGCAAGGGCGACCCGCAGCTTCCGGCGACAAAAGTCACTCCCGAGGACGCGGAAAAATTCTGCAAGCTTCTCACCGGCGCGGGCGGCGGGGTGTATCGGTTGCCGTCCTACGAAGAGTGGTGGCACGTCTGCGTCGCCGGCGACGAAAACTGGCTGAACACGCAGATCGGGCATTTCTCCTGGGAAGAAGCCCTGGTGGGAACACGAAAACTGGCTTTCGGATGCGCGGGCCGACGGTCGGCGCTGGCGGCTTGGGCAAACCCATGGGGGTTTCTGGACATGGTCGGCAACGTGGCCGTATGGGTGGATGATTCGCTGCGCTATTGGACGCATCTGGCAGCCGACGACCCCCTGGCTGTCGGAGGCGACTTCTCGGACAGTTCCAGCTTCGCCGCGGCGGCCGGAGTGTGCTGGGCGGACGGAAAGGTGAACAAGGAGCGCCTGCGCAGAGTGGTGGCGCGTTCGGCGGTGTCGGGTTGGGCGGCGGACAAGGTGGGCATCCGCGTGGTGTGTGAACGCGAGGCGGAGAAATCGGACGCGCGCTACAAGGTCACGCTGCTCGCGCAACCCGCGCCCGGGCAAACGAAGGAGCGCGCGAGCCAGATGATTGCGAGCGTATGGTCGGGGGCGGCGGATCGGATAGCGACGTGGTATCGGGTGGCGCCGGTCGCGGTGATGACGTCGGGGACCTACGCCGAGGCGAAGTCGATCGCGCGAATGCTGGAAAACTGCGGAGCGATGGTGCAAGTGGCCCCGGCGTAAGAGACGCCGGCCCAGCCAGCGTGAGAACGATCAAAAACCGCCCGAGTCGGCCTGACTGCCTCCGATCAGCCTCAAACCTCCTGCCCTTCGTGGGAAAAAGAAAGCGAGCGAGGATCTGAACTCTCGGTGGCCTGAGAGAGGGTGGCGGGAGCATCTTGCTCCCGTGCTTACGGAAGGGAGCTGGAAGCTCCCCCCTAGAGCATTTTAAGAAATGTCATAGCCGTTCAGAGGTAGGGCGTGACCGCTGGGCGCGCCGCGTTGGCGTGGTGAATACCTGAGAGGCACGGCGGCGGTCCCAGCGGTCCCGCCCTACCT
>JBEGTN010000393.1:0-4639 GCA_041179405.1 Verrucomicrobiota bacterium | reverse complement strand
ATGCCCATGGATGCGCAGCCCAGGGCGAGGCGGATGGTCTCGAGCTGGCGCATCTCGCCGACGAGGATGATGTCCGGGTCGGCGCGCATGGCGCCCTTGAGCGCGGCGGCGAAGGTCTCGGTGTGCTCCAGGACCTCGCGGTGGACTATGACGGATTTTTTGTTGGTATGAACGAACTCGATGGGGTCCTCGACGGTGACGATGTGACGGGTGGAGTTGACGTTGATGTAGTCCATCATCGCGGCGAGGGTGGTGGACTTGCCGGAGCCGGTGGGACCGGTGACGAGCACGAGGCCCTCGCGCAGGTTGCAGAGTTTCTTCAGCGCGACGGGGAGCTTGAGCTCGTCGAAGGAGATGATCTTGGCCGGAATCTGGCGGAAGACGGCGGCCATGCCCCAGGCGTTGCGCAGGAAGTTGACGCGGAAGCGGGCGAGGCCGGGGATCTCGTAGGCGAAGTCGAGGTCGTTGTTCTTAAGGAAGGCGGCCCAGCGGTGGGGGGCGCAAATCTCCTTGAGGAGATCCTCCATGTGGTCGGGTGTGACGACGGGGAACTCGGTGAGGTTGATGAGGGAACCGGAGGCGCGGGCGCGAGGATGGATGCCGACCATCATGTGGAGGTCGGAGCCGTCTTTGGCGCGCATGGCGCGGAGCATGTGATCGATGGCGGCGGGCATGGGGAGGGCGTCGCGCGGGGCGCGGCGAGGTTAAGGGTAAAGATTAAGTTTAAGTGAGAGACGGCCGACGGCACGGATGCCGGGCGAAGCGAGATGACTGCGACGGGCTTACGTGGCGCCGGGGATGGCCATGCGGACGGCGCGGTTGAGGATGTTCACCAGCGCGACTTCGTTGGTGATGCGGCCCTCTTTCCAGAGTTCGAGGATGGAGTTATCCATGGAAATCATGCCCTCGCGTTTGCCGGTATCGAGGGCGCTGGGGATGCCCTGGGTCTTGCCATCGCGCACCATTGAGGAGACGGCGAGGGTGTTGACAAGGATCTCGGTGGCGAGGGCGACGCCGCCGTCCTTGGCCGGGATGAGGCGCTGGCAGAGGATGCCGCGAAGACTCTGAGCCACCATCGCGCGGATCTGCGACTGCTGGCCGGGAGGGAAAACGTCGAGGATGCGGTTCAGCGTGGAGGTGGAGTCGCTGGTGTGCATGGTGCCGATGACCAAGTGTCCGGTCTCGGAGGCGGAGATGGCCATCTCGATGGTCTCGAGGTCGCGCAGCTCGCCGATGACGATGACGTCGGGGTCTTCGCGGAGGGCGGCCTTGAGGGCGGTGGCGAAGGTGTTGGTGTGGTGGCCGGCCTGGCGCTGGGTGACGTTGCAGCCCTGGCTCTGGTGGAGGAACTCGATGGGGTCCTCGACGGTGATGACGTGGTCGTCGCGGGTGCGGTTGAGCTGGTCGATGAGGGAATTGAGCGTGGTGGTCTTGCCGGAGCCGACAGGGCCGGTGACGAGGATGAGACCGTTGTGGTAGCTGAGGAGCTTTTCGATGACGGTGATGTTTTTGAAACCCAGCTCGGCGGGCGTGCGGACGCGCTCGGGAACGATGCGATAGGTGCCCTTGATGCCGTCCTTGTGCTCCATGAGGTTTACGCGGATGCGGCGGCCGCCTTCCATGGCGAGAGCATAGTCGTAGTCGTGTTTGGCGGTGAAGTGATCGACCTCGTCGGGAGCGAGCAGGCAGAGGTTGAGGCGCTTCGAATCGCTGGCGTTGAGCGGGGTGGAGTTGAGAAAGGTGAGCCCGCGCATTTTGCGAACATAGGGCGGGGCACCGGCGGAGATGTGGAGATCACTCGCGCCGAGCGCCTGCACGGTGGCGAGGACGCCGAGCATGAAGGCTTTTAACTCGGAGTCGGGCAGGGTGGCGACCGGACTAAAGTCGACGTTGCCAGAAGGCGCTGCCACGGCGGCGGGATGGACATCGAGCCAGGCCGGGTCGGCGGCGGCGTGGGCCGTGGACGGAGGCGGCAGGGCAAGGGGCGGGGGCACGCCGCCGGAGGTGGCGAGGGTTTGTGATTCCTCGACCAGGCGATTCAGGAGGTCGAGGTCGGCGGTGATTGACTGGTCCAGCAAAGCCTGGCCGAAACCGAGGGCATCCGAACCAGCGGGAAGCGAGTAGGCAATGGTGGCGGCGCGTTTGGCGTCGAGGACACCTTCTTGAACGCAAAGGGATACTATCCAGGGGACTTCTTTATGCATGAGAGGGGAAACAGACGGCACAGGCAATGGAGGCGGAGGCGGACGTCAACTGGCGAGCCTAGGGATGGGATGTTTTTCTAGTAAAGTAGGTTAGCAGGAAAACTTTTAGGGGAGAACCAGTTCAGGCCAAACCTTGATCGATCACTTAAGACTCCAATACGGCTCCACGGTTGCAAAAACAATTACCGGCAGAATTTTTTCGAGGGTTTTCAGACTACTTGGTGTAAGATAGTGTAACAACTCCACCATGAATACCAATCATCATGACGAACCGTTGCGCAAACTGTTGCGCACCCATGACCAGACGCACGCGGTGCGCAACCCTGCTTTCCGGACGGAGGTATGGGCGCGCATCGAGTCCCGCCGCCAGATACCGGTAAACTGGGCGGCATGGCTGAGGCCGCATCTGGCGGGGTTTACTACGGCGGCGGCGGCGAGCGTGATACTGGCGGCGGGCGCAGGCGGCTGGGCGGCGACGGCACAGGCTGGACGCGAGCATGAAGCGATGGTCTCGCGCTATGTGGCGAGCATCGATCCGCACCGCCAGGTGTTAAACAGCGGAGTGAACGCCCGGTAATGAAATACCGGTTGATGACCCTCGTCTTATTACTCGCCTTGGCGGCGGGCGCGGGCGCGGTTTCCTATTATTGCCTGGGTGGTTCGACCTCGCACATGTCTGCGTCGGACGACTCGCTGGTTTGGTTGCGTTCGGAGTTTAAGCTCAACAACGAGCAGATGAGGCGGATCGAGGCGCTGCACCTGGCTTACCAAGACGTATGCGCGGACCACTGTGCCGCGATCGGCGAGGCGCGGGGTGACTTGCGCGAGTTAAAAACCGCAGGTGCGCCGGAAACACGCATTCGGGAGGCCGAGACCAAACTGACCGAAGTCGACACGGCGTGCCGGAGCAGCACCGAAGCACACGCACGCGCGGTGGCGGCGATCATGGGTGAAGAGCAAGGCGCCAGGTATCTTGCCGTCGTGCTGCCACGGTTGGCGCACGTCGACCACACCGGCGCACCGGATTTGCAGGCCAACTCTGCCGGAGCACATCATGGAAATTGAGCCGAACGCGTCCACCGAGGTCACGGATGAGACGTTGATGGTGTCTTTGCAAAAAGGCGACGAGGCGGGGCTGGCAGTCCTGATGGCTCGCTGGGAGATGCCGGTGAAAGTGTTTTTACTGCGCCTGGGCGTGCCCTCCTCGGCCGTCGAAGACGTGGCGCAAGAAGCCTTCGTGCGAGTTTACCAACAGCGAGCGAAGTATCGGCCTGAGTGCGCGTTCAAGCCTTGGTTTCTTACCATCGCGGGCAATCTGGGGCGCAATGCGCTTCGCTGGCGAAGGCGGCATCCGGGGGAGAGCATCGACGCGACGGAGGAACTGGGCGGCATGCTGCCGGATGCGGGCGCGGTGTCACCGGCAGAGGCGGCGGAGCGCAGCGCGGAGGCGACGCAAGTGCGGGCGGCGGTGGCGGGATTGCCGGGACCTCTGCGCGAGGCTGTGATTTGTGTCGAGTTGCAGGACCTGAGCTACATCGAGGCGTCGCAGGTGCTGGGATGCTCGCCCAAAGCGGTGGAAACGAGGCTCTACAGGGCGAGACAAACCTTACGCGAGGTTTTGAGCGGACTGCTCGGGCAGTGAGCGGACAACATTTACGACCGGTAATATCATTGTCCGTTTAATAACGACTGCGCCGAGCGTTTAGACTTTGAGTTGAAGCGCCGGAGTTTACTCGATCCAACAGCCATTCATTCATGCTGAGGGAGGTGTCGGGCGGCGACGGATCGGCAAATCAAGCTTGAAGGCAGGGGATGTGGCCCTGTTGGATAAGTTCTTAAGCACGCCATGCGTTCAACCGCTACACGATTCTGCACTTCATGCGCCGGGGAGGTCGCCACCTGGCGAACTACGTGCGCGCAGTCTCGCGTGCAGGCTTGAGCCTCCGCTCAAGGTCCTTCCGCCGCGTTTCCCGTAGGCTTGAACGTAAGTTCAAGGTTTTGTCCGTTCCGCCCTCTGTCGCTCAGTCCTCCTCCGCTCGCCTGTCTTCCGATGCCCATCACTCTCCACGATTCCCTGGCCCGCGCCTCCCGCGAATTGCGTCCATCCCACGCCGATGGCATCTATCGTTTCTATAACTGCGGCCCCACCGTTTACGCCGCCGCTCACATCGGCAACTTCCGCACTTTCGTCGTCAACGACCTCCTCCGCCGCCTGCTCGACCTCGAGTTCCCCGGCAAGGTGAAGCACGTGCGCAACCTCACCGATGTGGACGATAAAACCATCCGCCGCGCCCGCGAAGAAGGCCGCCCCCTCGCCGCCGTCACCCAGGAGTGGACCGCCAAATTTCACGCCGACTGCGCCGCGCTGAACTGCCTGCCGCCCCACGTCGAGCCCACCGCCACCGGCCACATCCCCGAGCAGATCGACATGATCG
>JBEGTN010000392.1:0-4268 GCA_041179405.1 Verrucomicrobiota bacterium | reverse complement strand
AGCCGGCCGAGCTGATGACGACCGTGCCGCCCGGTCCCGAGTTCAACCTCGTGCGCTGGCGCGAGGGTAACCTTGAGAACCGCAAGGTGGAGTTCAGCCGGTTCATCGTGTCCGAAGGCGCGATGGGCTTCGCGCCTCAAATGGTGCTCGAGGTCGGGACGGATTTAGGCGGCCGTCTCGGTTGGGCGGAGATCGTTGAGCACGACGGGCGCGTGGCGGGCCTCACCACCTACGGTTCGAGCCGCCTCTGCGGCGTGTTGCCCGCGTCGTTTATCCAACGAGTGCTGACCGCGCACCGGGCGGACCGTTTTCCGGGGCTGGGGTATTTTGATTTCACCTGGCAGCCCGGTGGAAATCCGGCGCTGGTGGCCGAATTAGGCGAGACAGGTGCTCCGCGCGGAGCGGTTGTGCACACTCCGGGGCGCAAGAGCGGCAATGCGGGACCGGGGCCTCAGGCAGGCGATATACTGCTCGAGGTGGGCGGCTTCGAGATCGACAGCGAGGGCGACTACCTCGATCCCGACTACGGGCACTTGCAGCTGGAGAATCTCGCCACGCGGGCGCATTTCGCCGGAGACACCCTGCCGATGAAAATCCTGCGCGGCGGCAAGGAGCTGAAGATCGACTACGTCATTCCCAAGGCGGAGTTCGCTAACGAGACCGTGCCGCGCGAGGTGTTTTATGCTCCGCCGGCGTATGTCGTCACGGGCGGGCTAGTGTTTCAACCGCTCTCCCAGACCTTTTTGCGCGGCTGGGGCGATGACTGGCGCAAGAACGCGCCTTTCCGTCTGCAATACTACCAATACGCGGAACCTGCCGACGGCCGTAAATCATTGGTCGTGCTGACGGGGGTGATGCCGGATGCGATCAACATCGGCTATCAGGAGTCTGGAATGCTCGTGGTTGACCGGGTGAACGGAAAAGTGGTCGCCACACTGGCCGACCTCATGGCCGCGCTGGCGGAGCCGAAAGATGGCGTGCACCGCTTCGAGTTCATGAAAGGTCGCGGCCTGCAACGCATGCTGATCGACGCGGCGGAGCTCGATGCGGCGACAAAACGCGTGGTCGAGCGCTACGGCATCCCTGCGGCGACGCGGCTGTAAGCGGCCAAATCCCTCAACCTAAAAAACCGCAGTTTTAACCACGAATGGACACGGATACTCAGACATCCTGATTCCAGGGAATCAGGATGAGCCGGTATATGCCGACAGAGTAGCGGGAGCTTCCAGCACCCCGCGCCCCACCCAAACCACGGGAGCAGGATGCTCCCGCTACCCTCCCCAAAGCCACCGGGAGTTGGCTTTGGGTGGCATCCCGCAAGCGGGACCTGTGGGTTTGATGTGGTTTCGGGCGGTCCGAGCACAGACAGGAATGTCTGTGTCACTTTTTTCGGACTCATCTCACTTCCTTCCTCGCGTCCCGCTCTCCTCGCGGGGTCAGGATGTGTGATCCTGTTTTATCCGTGCCATCCACGTAATCTGCGGTCGGTTTGATCTGCGTATTTCCGGTTCTTAAAGCTCCGGTATCCGTGTTCAACCGTGGTTAAAAAACGCCGTTAAATTATCAGCGTTTCTTGAAAATCACCTGCGGCGCGGTTTCAAGTTGGCCGCGGGTGACGCCGATCTGGTTGAGAAGTTTTAACTCACGCCAGAGATCGGCGCCGGAGAGGTCGCCGCGCAGGAGCTTTTCGTAGGCGGCGACGGTGCGCAAAACCTCGGTCGGGGATTCGTCCACGAATTCGACTCGGAACTGGCGCGCACCGAGCGCTTGCAGGCGCTCGATGAACTCGGCGCCGGTCTGGGCGCGAGGGTTGAAGACCGTGTTGCGGCAGCCGGCGTCGGCCTTGAGCGGCAGGAGCGCGCCGACGCGGTCGCGCAGCGCCACCTTGTGTTTATCGCAGGGGCGGCCGCAGTCGTGGTAGTCCTTGCCCTTCGAGAGGAAGGCGCAGAAGACGCAGTGCTCCATGTGAAAGAGCGGCATGTGCTGGTGCAGCGTGATGTCGAACCAGGCGGGCGGTGCGCCCTGGAGGAGGGATTCCAGCTGGGCCACGTTCAAGTCGTAGCTGGCGGTGACGCGCTCCAATTTGTATTTGGAAATAAAATACTCGGCGGAGAGCGGGTTGGCGACGTTGAGCGAGAAATCGCCGCGCAGCCGCAGTCCTGGAGCGGCGGCGGGAAAAAAGCGCAGGTGCTCGTGATTGCGGACGAGAATGCCATCGGGCGCGGCGGAGAGGACTTGTTTGAGTATCCAGTCCTCCGTGGGTTTGAAGACGCGCGGCGGGGCAAGCCAGATGGCCGGGGCCCGCTGCGTCGGAATGCTCGCTGCCCAATGCCCGGTGACTAATGAGGCGGCGGACTGCCAGGCGCGGAAGCGTTGGACGGCGTCGCGGTAGTGTTTCGGGTTTTCGAATTCGCAGTAGAGGTCGGCGAACCGAACGTCGCCGGAGAGGACGGCGTCGAGCTGGGCAAAATCGCGGACGTAGAGAATCAGGCAGGGCGTGGCGGCGGGCGTGAGGGCGACGGAACTTGAACTCACGTTCAAGCCTACGACGGAAGGAAGAGTGGCGGGCGTGAGTTGCCAGCGTTTAGGGGCGGCGCGGAGGGCGTCGAGTTTGGCGGCGGTGTCGCGGCGGAGGCGGTTGAGCTCGCTGGTGGGGAGCATGAGGGAGCCTTCGAGACGGTTCTCGAGTTCGCCGAGGTGGAAGGGGGTGCCGCCCAGGCGGCCGAGCTGGTCGCGCAGGCGTTCGGTGGTGAGCGGGCGCTGGTCGGCGGGGGCGGGTTCGAGCGCGAGGGCGCTCGGCTCGCGCACGACGTGGCCTTCGCCGTCGTCAAGGAGCAGGGTGAGCGGGGCGCCGGCGTGGCCGTGGACCTCGGCGCGGACGGGGCGGGTGTGGCGGATTTTGTCGCCGGCGAAGGTGGCGCGCAGCTCGCGGTCGAGGGCGGGATCGTTGGTCTTCCAGACGCGGTGGCCGGGGCGGATTTTTTTGAAGTCGATGTCGCCGTGGCCGAAGCGCAGCACGGACTCGCCGGTGCGCGAATCAGTATCGAGTTGGTAAATACGGCCGCCTTCTTCTCCGGCGGCGGGGTTGCCGGCGTCGAAGACGAGGCCGTCGCCGGGTTTGGCGGGGGCGGCGAGTTTCAGGGAGACATGGTCGGAACCCACGCGAGAGACCTGGCCGAGGAAGACGCCGCGCTTGGTGCCGAAGCGGCCGTGGGCGAGTTCCTGGTTGTTGATGCCGTTGAACCAGCCGGGGTAGAGGCCGCGGGAGAAGGCCATGTTGAGCTCATAACCGGCGGCGGAGGGATCGAAAGAGGGGAGGGAAGGGGAGGTTTCGGAGGCCGAGCTGGAGCTCGGCGTTCCCAGGGTGGGGGAAGCGGCGGCACTTGAACTCACGTTCAAGCCTACGGCGGAGGATGGGGTGGGGGAGTGGCCGTTGAGCTCGGCCATGACGCGGTCGAGGGCCTGGCGGTAGGTGCGGGTGATGCTGGCGACGTATTCGGCGGATTTGAGGCGGCCCTCGATTTTGAGCGAGGCGACGCCGGTGCGGACGAGTTGCGGCAGCACGGAGATGCCAGAGAGATCCTGGGGACTGAGCAGGTATTGGCGGTCGCCGAGGTCCACTTTCTCGCCGTCGGAGATGAGTTCGTAGGGCAGGCGACAGGCCTGGGCGCACTCACCGCGATTGGCGGAGCGGCCGCCGAGGGACTCGCTGGTGAGGCACTGGCCGGAATAGGCGACGCAGAGCGCACCGTGGACAAAGACCTCCAGCGGCAAGGGGGCTTGGCCGGAGGCTGCATTTTCACGTTGGGCGGCCTGGATATGCTCGATCTCGGCGAGAGAGTTTTCGCGGGCGAGGACGACGAGTTCGGCGCCGAGATCGCGGGCGAAGTTCACGCCGGCGTCGTTGGTCACGGTCATCTGGGTCGAGCCGTGGATGGGGAAGTCGGGCGAGAGGCGGCGTATGAGGCGGCAGATGCCGACATCCTGGACGATGGCGGCGTCCACCCCGGCGGCGATGATGGCGCGGAGGTAGTCGGTGGCGTCGTTCAATTCGTCGGTGAAGACGAGGGTGTTAAAGGTGACGTAGCCGCGCACGCCGCGCCGGTGAAGGAAAGTCATCAACGCGGGCAGGTCGGCCACGGTGAAGTTGTTGGCGCGCATGCGGGCGTTGAAGCGCTCGAGGCCGAAGAAGATGGCGTCGGCGCCGTTCTCAACGGCGGCGCGGGCGCACTCCCAATCACCGGCGGGCGCGAGCAACTCTGGGCGCG
>JBEGTN010000391.1:0-3739 GCA_041179405.1 Verrucomicrobiota bacterium | reverse complement strand
CAAAACCGCCTTGCGCGAGGCGAGCCTCATACCACTCCGCAAACTGCTCCTGCTCTTGGGCGGACATCTTTTCAAAGGCCGTTTCCAATTCGATTACGCTCATAACGCGAACGGTGCGGGGTTTTCGCCCATTGGCAACTGCGCGAAAGACAACTGAGCGAACGCATCGCCCGCAACCAAACCGATTCGTTTTCCATGCCTCCGCGTCTCCGTGCTAAAATCCCCACCCCCTCCGAACTGCCCTTCCTCCCTTCGCGTCCCTTCGCGCCCCTTCGCGAGCCTTCGCGGTTCAAAAACTCCGGCTCTTCGTTATTTCCAGTGGGTAGGCTTTATCCTTGAAACGGCATTTTTAACCACGGATTTCACGGATAAACACGGATAACAGAAATTTAGAACAGAATGAGGAGTCATCCGGCTGGTGCGTAAATTTCACTCTATGATTATTCCGTATCGGTCTTAATCCGTGCTAATCGGTGGGTGGTGTGAACGGCGTTTTTTTAGGTTTAGCGCGGGGCGGGTTTTATTGGAGTGACGGAGGGGAAATCATCCGCCGAGGGCGGCGAAGAGGGCGCGCAACTCGTCCTCGACGAGGCGGGGGTCGGCGAGGGTGCGGGCGATCTCGTCGCGCAGGCGTTGGCGGTAGCGTTTGCGGAGACGATGCACCGCGACGCGCGCGGCGCCCTCGCTGAGGCCAAACTCGGCGGCGATGGCGGCGTAGGGCAGGCGCTCGCTGCCGACGCTGAGGAAGGGTTTCCAGCGCTCGAAATCGAGGTCGGCCTCCTCGGTGGCGAGGTCAGAGAGGACTTTTTCCAAAAGGGCGAGCGCCCACTCGCGATCGAAGAGCGCGTCGGGGCCGGCGGCGGAGTCGGCGGGGTCGAGGCCGAGGCCGGTCTCGGCGTGGCGCCAGTCGAGCGAGAGGCGGGGCTCGTGGCCGCCGCGCTTCAGGCGGTGTTCACGGTGCCACTGGTTGGCGAGGTAGTGTTTGAGGCTGCCGAGGAGAAAGGCGCGGAAGCGGCCGCGGTCGGGGTCGGCGAGGCGGAGACCGTCGAGCTGGAGGAGGTGGGCGAAGAAGCCTTGCACGAGATCCTCGGCGTCGGCGGCGGGGCGACCGAGGCGGCGGGCGTAGCGGTAGAGCGGGGGCCAGTAGGTTTGGAAAAGCGCGCCGAGGGCGGCGACGGCGGCGGTGTCGCCGCCACGCGCAGCCTCGTGGATGAGCGTCCACTGGGTGGTGGCGAAATGGGTCGGCGCGGAGTCCGGGGCGGGCGGAGGCACGGGTTCACTCTAACACGGAGCGGGGAGATTGTTACCAAGAAAGTTCGGGATGCCGTTCGGATGAGGTGCGGATGTGGGTAGGGCTGAGGGGTGGCATGGGCTGATTTCTCACGGCGTTTGCATGGGGACTTTGGCCTGATGTAGGCCCGACCGCTGGTCGGGCGTTTTTTCGCTGAACCCCGACCAGCGGTCGGGGCTACATCGGGACGGCGTCAGTCGCCGCCGCCGGTCGAGAAGCCGCCGCCGCTGTCGCCGCCGCCCGAGCTGAACCCGCCGGAGGAACCGCCGCCGCCGAACCCGCCCGACGAATGGTGGCCACCCGACGAGGAGCTGTAGGAGTAGGTGGGCGTCGCGTCGTGGTGGTGATCGTCCACGCTGCTCCATAGCGCGCGCTCCGAGGTGGAGCCGACGATGTAGCCGAGGAGGAGGCTGCTGACGTCGATGCCAGTGTCGAACTGGTCGTAGGAACCGGTGTAGTCGGAGGAAAACTTGCGGCGGGCGGCGACCGCGCGGTTGTGTTGCGAGGTCGCCTCGGCGCGCTCCTCGACCAGGCGCTTCACGCGTTTGCGGCCTTCGTTGATGGCGTATTCCGCGCGCTCGACTTGCTCGGCCAGTTCGTTGTCGCGCGGGTTGGCGGTCGCGGCGGCTTTCGCCTTGAGCACGGAGGTCGGATTGGCGGCGAGAAACGTCTTCATCTCCGCCTTCGCGCGCTGGCGAAACGGATCGCGGCCGGTGTCGATGCTGCGCCGTTCCTCGACGAGCGTCGCGCGCTGCGCCTCGGTCTTCGCGATCTGCTCGCGCAGGCTGGTCAGCGCCAGCTTCGCGCCGGCGAGCGAGGCGCGGGCGGCGGCGACCCCGAGCGCGACTTCCCGGGCCTGCACGTGCAAGGTCACCGCCGTCGCGGCGAGGTCGGATTTTTTTTGCGCGGACTGGACGCGTTTTTCCGCGAAGCCGGGGAGTTCGTTGAGAATGGTGAACGAGGGGTAGTTGCGGTGCCAGGCCACCCGCTCCGCCACCCAGCGGTCGCCGGCCGCGATCAGGCCGCGGCCCCGGTAGTCGGGGGTGCCATACTTCACCGTCACGAGGTAGCGAAAGAGGCGATGGGCGGTGAACGCGGCGAGCTTCGTCTCGCACTCCGCGCCGATGCGTTGGTGGGTGGCGACCGCTTGCTGCGTCGCGGCAAGGAGATCGTCGGCCTCGCGTTTGAGGGGTTGGAACGCGACATCCGTCGCGAGATCGGCCTCGACCGCGCGGCGGGTTTCGTCGAGCCGCGCCTGGCCCGCGTGTTCGGCCTCCTGCGCGGCGGGGATCTGGGCCAGGAGGCCGGCGAGCAACGCGGCGGCCCGGTCGATCAGCGCGTTTACCTCGGCGGAGCGCTGCATCTTCTCGTTGAAAATCTGCTGCAGGCGTCGGGAGATGTCGCCGAAGGTGGCGGCGAGGGCGCCGTCGTCCGCCGAGTAGATTTCCGCCAGTTCGGTGTAGGCGGCCTCGCGTTCGGCGTTGGCGGCGGAGATGCGCCGCTCGTGGCCGGCGATCTCGCTCTCGACGCTGCGCACGGCGGCGTCGCGACGGGCGACCTCGTCGTCGAAAGTGGCCAGCATGGAACGTCCGTTGATTCTGCCCATGGGTTAGCCTTTGTATTCCCAGCGGTTGATGCGCCCGGCCTCGGTGTCGCCGCCGTGTATTTTTGACCCCTGGCTAAACTCGGGCGCGAGACGGCCTTTTTCCTTTTGCCCGAAAACATCGTTTTGAACGATGCCGTCGTCCTTCTTGTCGCGGCCCACGCTTTCGTAGGTCGCCTCGTCCACGCGCTCGGCCCATTTGCTCACGGTGGCGGTGGAGCCGTCTTCCTCGCTGCGGATCTTGACTGGCACGAGCGCGCCGTCGGCCGATACGGCCTCGACGACGACGTAGTAATTTTTCACGTCGGAGCGGCCTTTGGGGTAACGCCACAGGCGGGTGTATTCGCGCGGACGGTTGACGATGCGCAGGGTGTAAACCTCGCCGAGTCGCGCGGTGAGCCGGCGCAACGCGGCGAGACTTTTTTCCGCTGCAGCCGCATCGCCGGAATCGACGGCGGCGAGGCCGGAGCGTTCGCCGGCGGAGATTTGTTCGTCCGCGCGCGGATCGCGGGAGATCATCCGGGCCTCGGCGGCGGCGGCCTTGATCTTGGCCGGGAAGGCGCGGAGGGCGGACTCGGCGTCGGCCAGGCGGTGCAGCTTCGTGGTCGCTTGCTCTACCTCGGAGGCCGCGCCAAAGGCAGTCACCACGGCGAGGCCGCCTTCGTAGATTTGCTCTCCGCTGGATTTCATCGCGGCGGAGAGGCCGGGGTGATCGAGGCGTTTCCACGCCGCTTCGAGCGAGGCCCGCTCGGCCTGCAACGCGCCCAGCTGGTCGGATAGCGAGGAAACCTGAGCGAGGCTCTGCCCGGCCGCCTGCACCGAGTTCAAGGCCTCGTCCGCGCCGA
>JBEGTN010000390.1:0-3004 GCA_041179405.1 Verrucomicrobiota bacterium | reverse complement strand
CCCGGCATGGGAACCCGACCGTGAGCGCGGCGGTGCGCCGCAGGGTGGCCCGGTCGCGGCGGCCGAGCCGGCTCCGACGCCCCCGCAGGGTGAGCACCGGGCTGCCGCCCCCCGGGCGCGCGGCCGGGGCCGGGGTGGGGCGGGGCGGGGCGGCGGGCTCGTCGAAGGCCACCTCGGCCACGGCGTGGGCGGGCGGGACCGGCACGCGGCGTTCGCGCCAGTAGGCGAGGGGATGCTCGGCCAGACGATCGTAGAGAAAAAGCGCGTCCTGGATGCCGAAGTGATCCAGCAAGGCGGGCAGCGCCCCCTGGAAAACCACCGCGCCCTCGTAAACCACGGTCACGGTGTCGAACTGGTCCAGTTTCGCGAGATTGTGGATCACGCAGAGCACGGTGCGTTGTTGCTCGGAGACGAGTCGGCGCAGCACGGCCAGGATCTGGTCCTCGGAGCGGGGGTCGAGGCCGCTGGTGACCTCGTCACAAAGGAGGCAGGCGGGCTCGGCGGCGAGTTCGAGGGCGAGGCCGAGACGGCGGAGTTGTCCGCCGGAGAGTTTCTCCACCACGGTGTCGGCGCGCTCGGCGAGGCCGACGAGACCGAGCAGGGAGGCGAGGCGGCCGGTGTCGTGGGTTTTCCGATACAGGCGCAGCGCGGCGGCGAGCGCCTCGGCGACGGTGAGTTTGCCGTGGGCGATGCTGAACTGGGGGGCGAAGGCGACCTCGCGCAGAAGTTCTTCGGCGTGGGCGACGCGGCGGCCGCGCAGCAGGATGTCGCCTCGCGCGGGGAGGATGCCGAGCAGGCCCTTGAGCAGGGTGGTCTTGCCGCAGCCGGACGGGCCGATGAGGGCATGGAGTTGTCCGGCGGCGAAATCGGCGTCGGCACCGTGCACGAGGGCGGCGGCACCGGCGCGGGGCAGGACATCAAGCTGACGGCAGGCGAGCATGGGCGGAAGCTAAGGCGACCGCTTGCGGGGGTGGCGAGCTTTTGGCGGGCGACTTTCGCGGCCTCGGCTTGCTTCGGGGGCTGGTTACTGACGAGGTGGCGGGAGCTATCACGCACCATGGTTCCTCCTTCGCCCGCCTCGCCTTCGCCCGCCGACGATCCAGACGCCACCGTGCGCACTCCTCCCCGTCGGAGCGAACCTGATTCTGATCATACGGTGCGGGCGCTGCGGGCCGGCGACCAAGTCTTCGGCCGCTACACGCTCCAGCGCGTGCTCGGGCGCGGGGGCATGGGCGTGGTGTGGCTGGCGCGGGATGCGTCCTTGGAGACGGATGTCGCGCTCAAATTTCTCCCCGAGGTGGTGGTGCTCGACGAGGGCGCGCTGCGGGACTTGAAGAAGGAGGCCTTGCGCAGTCGCGAGCTGACCCACGCGCACATCGTGCGCATCCACGATTTCGTGGAAGGCGAGGGCTGCGCCGCCATCGCGATGGAATACATCGACGGTTCCACCCTCGCGAAACGCCGGCTGGACCAGCCCGGCGAGGTGTTCTCCCCCGAGGCCTTGTTGCCCTGGGTCCGGCAGCTCGCGGAGGCGCTCGACTATGCCCACACCCGCGCCCGCGTGGTGCACCGTGACCTCAAGCCCGCCAATTTGATGGTCAACAGCCGGGGCGAGTTGAAGGTCGCCGACTTCGGCATCTCCGCCACGCTCACCGACACCGCCACGCGGCTCTCGCGCACGCTGGTCGGGTCGAGCGGTTCGCCGCCCTACATGAGCCCGCAGCAGATGCTGGGTAAAAAGCCCGCCGTGAGCGATGACGTGTATGCGCTCGGTGCGACGCTCTACGAACTGCTCACCGGCAAGCCGCCTTTCTACACCGGTAACATCCTGCTCCAAGTGCAGACCGAGGCACCGTCCTTGATGACCGAGCGCCGGGCGGAGTTGCACGACGCGGCGGAGTTGGCGCAGATGCCTTCTATTGCGCCCGCTTGGGAGCAGACCATCGCCGCTTGCCTGGCCAAGGACTCCGCCGCCCGGCCTGCGAGTGTGGGCGAGGTTTACCTGCGCTTGAGTGGCACGCAGCCTCTGCATGTAGCTCCGACCGCTGGCCGGGGTGTCGAGCGTGACGCTCCGCCCGCTCCGGCAACCCGCCCGAGTCCTTGGCGTTGGGTGGCGGGTGCGGTCGGCGCGGCGGTGATCGTGCTCGGGGCTTGGCTGATCCTGCGCCCTCAGCCTGAAACTCCCGCTGTTGTGACGGCTGCCGATCTCGATGTCTACTTGGTCAAAACCGTTCCTCGCGAAACCGTGGGCTTCGACCTTGATTCTTTGAAAATTCCGATCGCACCGAAAGCGAGCGCCACGTCCGGTGAGGCAGCTGCGGCGGGCTCTTTAGTCCTGCAAGTTACGCCGGCCGAGGTGGCGGAAGGGCTGGCCTGCACGGTGGACGGCAAGGCCGCCATGTCCGAGGGCGGCGGGTTGCGTGATCTCGAGGTCGGTAAACACACGATCACAGTCAGCCATCCCGACTACGAACCGTGGAGCGGCGGGGTGGAGGTGAAGGATGGGGCGACCGCTAACGTGCAAGTGGTGCTGGTGCCGAAGCCTGGCAAGCTGGCTTTTATAACGACGCCGCAAAGGGCTTATATCCGGCTGACCGGCGGGGAGTTTAAGGACGCGACCTTCACAGTTGGTGGATTGGAAATCGTAACGCCATATCGCAAGGCGCTGCCGCCGGGAGACTACACCGTGCGCTACACACTGGAGGGCTACGCGGCGGCGGAACGTAGCGTGACTGTTCGGCCAAACCGCACCACAGAGGTTGCAGTGAACTTGGAGAAGCAGACGTCCCCCGATTGATTTCAGTGCCAGCAAATGAAGCGACGGGGCGGCCCCGGATTCATTAATCAGGATGGAATCTCACCGTCCCTGAAAAAAGCCTTTGCGCGGGGCGGGGGATTTTGCGCGGATGGCCTTCCCGCCATGGACCGCATCACCCAAGCCTTCGCCCGAGCCCGTTCGCAAAACCGCGCCGCCTTCGTCGCCTACCTCTGCGCCGGCGACCCG
>JBEGTN010000389.1:0-3390 GCA_041179405.1 Verrucomicrobiota bacterium | reverse complement strand
AGGGTGCCGTCGTAGGTCTCGCGCGGCTCGTTGCAGTTGTCGCAGGCGGCGCAGTTATCGATGGGGAAGGTCTCGCCGAAGTAGGCGAGGAGTTCGCGGCGGCGGCAGCCGGTGCTCTCGCCGTAGCGGGCCATGAGGCGGAGCTGGGCGCGGGCGCGGGCCTGCTCGACGGCGTCGGTCATCTCGTCGAGGAAATGGGTCTGCTTGGCGATGTCGCCGCCGCTGAAGAGCAGCAGGCAATCGCCGGGCAGGCCGTCGCGTCCGGCGCGGCCGGTTTCCTGGTAGTAGCCCTCGATGTTTTTGGGCAGGTCGTAGTGGATGACCCAGCGGACGTTGGGCTTGTTGATGCCCATGCCGAAGGCGATGGTGGCGCAGATGATCTTGGTCTCGTCGCGGAGAAACGATTCTTGGTTGCGGGCACGCTCGGCGGCCTCGAGGCCGGCGTGGTAAGGCTTCGCGGCGTAGCCACGGGCGGCGAGGGATTCGGCGACGCGCTCGGCGGTGGCGCGAGAGGCGCAGTAAACGATACCTGACTCGTCCTCGCGGCGCTTCACCCAGTCGATGATCTGCTTCAGCGGCTCGTCCTTCGCGAGGACCTTGTAGGTGAGGTTGGGGCGGTTGAAGGAGGCGACGAAGACGTCGGGGTTGCGCAGGCGCAGGTGTTTGACGATGTCCTCGCGCACGCGCTCGGTGGCGGTGGCGGTGAGGGCGATGATGGGGATCTCGGGCAGGAGGTCGCGGAGCTGGGCGATCTGGCGAAACTCGGGACGGAAATCATGGCCCCATTCGGAGACGCAGTGGGCCTCGTCGATGGCGAGACATTGGACGTTCCAGGCGCGCAGGTTTTCCTTCCAGTTGTCGAGCATCAGGCGCTCGGGCGCGACGTAGAGCAGGCGGAACTCGCCGCGATGGAGGCCGGCGAGGCGCGAGCGGGCGGTGGCGGAGTCGAGGGAGGAGTTTAGAAACGTGGCGGCGACGCCGGCGGCCTGCATCTGGTCCACCTGGTCCTTCATCAAGGCGATGAGCGGCGAGACGACGACGGTGAGGCCGGTGCGATGGAGGGCGGGGAGTTGGAAACACATCGACTTGCCGCCGCCGGTGGGGAGCAAGGCGAAGACATCGCGGCCGGCGAGGGAGGTCTCGATGATCTCGCGTTGGAGCGGGCGGAACTCGTCGTAGCCGAAGGTGGTGCTGAGGGTGTGGAGGAGTTCTTCGAGGGTCGGCACGGTGCGGGTGCCGACATCGAAGGGGCGGCGGGCAAACAGCCAACCCTGAAGTTGATGGAGACTCAAAGGAGGAGTCGTGGCGTGGCGGGCGGCGGCTTATTAGTCGGGGCGATACATGGCATAACCAATGCTTACAGGATGACATGCGCGGCCTTCTCTCCATCAGCTCGGTGCTAGGGCTGGCTTTGGTCTTGGCCTGGCACGAGCCGGTCGGCGCGGATACGACAGGAGGCCTGAATGCGATTTGCACGGAGGCGGACGAACGGCTGCACGAGAATTTTACACAGGGCGACGACAGCAGTGCGTCGGTGAATCCGCTGGCGGACGAAAAAACGGATCAGCTTAAGGAATCGGTCGGCGCGGATTGGGGGCAAGCAGGGCTGTCGATCGCAGCGGTGCGGGCGGCCGAAGGGGTTTCGGAGCGGCGGGGTGGCGCGATGCAGTTTGGGGTGGCGGCGCTACATCCTGCGCGTGGGCCGCCGGGCCTAAAGGCGTAGGCAAAGTCGCCGCGTTCATCCGTTAAAAGGAGTGAATGCGTTCCGAACGAGCGGCCTGAATCGGCTGCTGTTCAATAGACCGAAACAGTCAGGCGGGAGTGTCCCGCCGCACAAAACAGGAAATCTATACCATGTCATTTTTATCCACACATCGTCTGCATTGGGGCGCGCATGACGCGATCACCCACCACATCCCGGTCCAGTTGGGACTGATCCACCACGAAGACGTGCCGCTGCACGAGTTGCAGGTCGAACCGGCGGGCACGCCGCCGGCCCACTACGGCAGCAACACCCCGTTCCTGCGCGAGCTGCGCGAAGGTCGTCCGGGCTTGGTGGACGAGCCGGGGCCGTGAGGGCGGCGGCAAGCTTATGAAGCTGCGGTCTCGTCGCGGGTGGCTTTGAAGGGGCTTCTTTCCGGGGCTTCGGCGTGCGGGACGGCGCCGAGCACGCCCCGGAGTATCCAGTTGAGCGCGGGCACGCGGTGGCGGAGCCAGACGGTCATGGGTTCGGGGAGCGCACCGAGGCCGGCCTTGGGCTCCAGGGCGGTGCGGCCGAGCGAGAGGCGCGCGCAGCGCCAGGCGAGGGCGTCGTCGATCGTGGCGTGCAGGAGGCGCAGATAAATGGGCAGCCCTTCGGCGGCGGCGGCGCGGTCGAAACCGATGTAGTAGCCGATGGCGGTGCCGCCGTCGCGCAGGCTGGTCACGAAGCCGATGATCTGGCCGTCGCGGCGCACCACGGTGCAGCGGAAGGCGTCGCCGGCGACGCGGGCAAGCTCGACGAGGTAGCCGGGATGCAGGGTGACGAGGCGCACGGCGGCGTTGCCGTGGACGGCCAGGTAGAGTTCGTGGAGGCGGGCGGCGTGGGGGGCGAGGTCGGTGAGGCGCTCCACGGTGCAGCCGGCGACGGCGAGTTTTTTGGTCTGGTCCTTCACCTTGCGGCGGTATTTCGCATCGAGGGCGGCGAGGTAGGCTTCGTAGTCGCGCCAGGCGGGGTCGAGGGCGAGCACCATGTTGGGCTCGGTTTCGAGGGGGCGGTAACTGTAGCGGCGCAGGGTCTCCACGCCGGGCTGGGCGGCGTCGAGGTCTTTGACGAGGGCTAGGTCGGTCTGGCCGGTGAGGCGCTCGGCGCGGCGGATGCGGTAGAGGGCCTCGGCGATGCCGGGCCAGAGCGCGGCGGGGTCCTCGCCGGGGGCGAAGGCGACGCCGTGGTTGCCCCAGGCGAGGAGGTTGCCGGCCACAAGGAGGCGTTCTTGGAGGCGGGTGCGTGCGGTTTTGACGGCCGGGGCGAAGACGCGTTTGAGCAGGGCGCGTGCGCCGCGGGTGGTGGCGGGGGCGGGGTGGGTGGAGGGATCGCGGTGCAGGTGGTGGCCGGTGATGGTGACGATCTGGGCGGCGAGGACGGCGACGGGGCGGTCACCGCGAAAGAGCATGGCGTAGCGGGGCGTGATGTTGTCGGGGCCGTGGGTCTCGATAAGGCGCAGGCGCTCGCGGCGGAGGAAGACGCTGCCGGTGGCGGCGACGGCGTCCCAGCGGGCGGGGTCGAGGTAGTCGATGCGGTCGGCGAAGGCGAAGCCGAGGGCGGTGGGGCGGTGGCGTTCGCGGTGGCGGGCGTGCAGATCCGTCAGCGAGGTTTTGAGTTTTTTGAGCGGATTGCGGGAGGGCATGGCG
>JBEGTN010000388.1:0-2589 GCA_041179405.1 Verrucomicrobiota bacterium | reverse complement strand
TTTCCCTTTTTTGTCAGGTATGGCTGATCAACAACTGAGTCAGGCAAACCCATCAGTTGGGTTACCTTGTTGTTTATTTCATCAACTACAGCGGACCCACCAAGCCCATCAATCGCCGCGAGGATAGGGCGCATGAGCTGGTTGCGGTGGGGAGGCTTGGCAATTGCCATAAAACTATGTCCGTGTGGCAGCGAATCCTTGGTATGCCAAGCTTCCTTAAGAGGGGATCGGCTTAGATTAGCAGCAAGGCGGGGGACTCGAGGAGCTGCCTGAGGGCGTTGAGGAATTGGGCGCCGACTGCTCCGTCCACCACGCGGTGGTCGCAGCTGAGGGTGAGCGTCATGGTGCTGCCGACGACGATCTGGCCGTTTTTCACGACCGGCTTGGTCACGGAGGTGCCGACGCCGAGGATGGCGGCGTTGGGGGTATTGATGATGGGGTAGAACTTCGGGATGCCCATCATGCCGAGGTTGGAGACGCAGAAGGTGCCGCCGGTGTATTGGTCGGGCTTGAGCTTCTTGTCCTTGGCGAGTTTGCCGAGGGACTTGGCCTCGGTGCTAATCTGGAAGACAGACTTTTCGTGGGCGTCGCGAATGACGGGCGTGATGAGACCATCGGGCAGGGCCACGGCGAAGGAGACGTGGGCAGCGGCGAAGTAGCGGGTCTGGGTGCCTTCCCACGAGGCGTTCACGTCGGGGACCTTGCGCAGGGCCTCGGCGCTGGCCTTGAGGATGAGGTCGTTGACGGAGAGTTTGACGCCGGACTTTTCGAGGCCGGCGTTGAGCTGGGCGCGGAGGGTGGCGAGGGGCTCGGCGTCGATCTCGATCTCGAGGTAGAAGTGCGGGGCGGTGGTCTTGGACTCGATCAGGCGCTTGGCGATGACGCCGCGCATGTTGGAGACGGGGACGGTGCGCTCTTCCTGGATGGCACCGGAGAAGAAGGACGAACCACGACCGCCGGTGGAGGAAGCGGAGGCGGCGGGCTTGCCGCCGATCTTGGCGGTGCCGGCGGCGTCGGCGGCGATCACGTCCACGCGAACGATGCGGCCACCGGGGCCGGAGCCCTTGATGAGGGCGGGGTCGAGGGCTTTTTCGGCGGCGAGTTTTTTCGCGAGCGGGGAGATTTTGACGCGTTCGCCGACGGCGCGGAGAGGGGCGGCGGGAGCGTGGGCGGTTGCAACAGGGGCGGCGACCGCGACGGGGGCAGGGGTGGGGGCGACGATGGCCGGGACGGCGGTGGTGGAGGGAGGGAGAGTGGTCGGGGCGGGCGCGGCTGCTTTCGGGGCGGCGGGAGCGGCGGCCTCGGGGGCGGCTTCACCGACGGCACCGACGGCGAGCAGGGGCGCGCCGATGGCGATCTGGGAGCCGGCGGGGGCGTAGATCTTGAGGATCACGCCGTTGCCGAAGGACTCGAACTCCATGGTGGCTTTGTCAGTCTCGATCTCGGCGAGGAGGTCGCCGAACTTGACGGCGTCGCCTTCTTTTTTGAGCCATTTGACCAGCGTGCCCACCGTCATGGTGTCGCTGAGTTTCGGCATAGTGATGACTTCGGCCATGGGATAAAAGATTAAGCTAAAAGTGTAAGGTTAAGACGAAACCGAAGGATCGATTTAGAGGAGACGAAGGATGCCGGCGATGACGCGGTCCACGTTGGGGATTTGCTGTTTCTCGACCGGGGGCGAGTAGATGGACGGGGCGTCAACGGTGCCGACACGCAGGATGGGGGCGTCGAGCTCGTCGAAGGCTTCTTCCTGGATGATGGCGGCGATGTGGCTGCCGATGGAGCAGTAGGGGCGCTGTTCCTCGACGATGAGCACGCGGTGGGTTTTGGCGACAGAGCGCAGGATGGTGTCCACGTCGAGGGGGCGGATGGTGCGGAGGTCGATGATCTCGATGTCAAAACCCTTGGAGGCGCGGAGCGTCTCGGCGGCGGCGAGGCTGTGGAGGACGCAACGGCCGTAGGTGACGATGGTGAGGTCCTTGCCGGCGCGGGCGATGGCGGCGCGACCAAAGGGGAGGGTAATGTCGCCCTCGGGAACCTCGCCCTTCTCGCCGTAGAGAATGGTGTTTTCGAGGAACATGACGGGGTCGTTGTCACGAATGGCGGTCTTCATGAGCGCCTTGGCGTCGGCGGCGTTGGAGGGCACGACGACCTTCAGGCCCGGGTGATGGGCGAGGATGTTTTCGACGGTGTGGGAGTGGGTGGCGCCGACGTTGGTGCCGCCGTTGGCGGGGCCGCGGATGACGATGGGGCAGGCGATCTGGCCGCCGGACATGTAGCGGACGTTGGCGGCGTTGTTGACGATCTGGTCGAAGGCGACCGAGTAGAAGGACCAGAACATCAGCTCCATGACGGGGCGGATGCCGAGCATGGAGGCGCCGATGCCGAGGCCGATGAAGCCGGCTTCAGAGATGGGCGTGTCCACGATGCGCTTGGGGCCATACTTCTCGAGCATGCCTTCGGTAACCTTGTAGGCGCCGTTGAACTGGGCGACTTCCTCGCCCATGATGACGACGTTCGGGTCGCGTTCGATTTCTTCGGAGAGGGCGGCGCGGATGGCTTCGCGGTAAGTAAGGACGGGCATCTGGA
>JBEGTN010000387.1:0-5008 GCA_041179405.1 Verrucomicrobiota bacterium | reverse complement strand
CCGTCCAAAACTCTCCTCCTCGCCCTTGATCACGCGGCGGATGATGTCCTGGCGTTCTTTCAGCTCGGGGAATACGTCGCCGAGGCTCTCGACCACGGGGGCGACGAGTTGCTCGAAAAAGCCGACGCGGAGGCCGAGCTTCGTGCCGTAGAGGATGCCGCGGCGGAGAATGCGGCGGATGACGTAGTTGCGGCCTTCGTTGCCGGGCATGATGCCGTCGGCGATGGAGAGGCTGATGGTGCGGGCGTGGTCGGCCAAGACGCGGAAGGCGATGTCGATGTTCTCCTGCTCGGTCAGGCCTTCGCGTTTGGTGGGAACGGTGCCGGCGTAGGTCTTGCCGGAAAGCTCGGTGACTTTCGCGAAGAGGGGGGCGAAGACGTCGGCGTTGTAGTTGGAGGGCTCGGGCGTGAAGTCGGTGCAGTTTTTGGTCGTGGCGAGGATGCCGGCGACGCGCTCAAAGCCCATGCCGGTGTCCACGTGTTTGGCGGCGAGCGGGGAGAAGGTGCCGTCGGCGTTGGCGTTGAACTGGATGAAGACGTGGTTCCAGATCTCGATGCAGCGGGGGCTGGAGGAGTTGACGCCCTTGCGGCCCTCGGCCTCGTCGTCGGACGGGAGGAGGTTGAAATGAATCTCGGAGCAGGGGCCGCAGGGGCCGGTGTCGCCCATCTGCCAGAAGTTGTCCTTGCGGTTGCCGTGGACGATGTGGAGGGCGGGGTCGAGGCCCTCGGCGCGGAAGAGCTCGGTCCAGATGGCGGCGGCTTCGTGGTCGAATTCGGAGGGGTCGCCGGGCTTGGGGGCGTAAACGGTGGCGAAGAGACGCTTGGCGGGGATGCCCCAGACTTTGGTGAGGAGGTGCCAGCCCCAGGTGAGGGATTCCTTCTTGAAGTAGTCGCCGAAGGACCAGTTGCCCAACATCTCGAAGAGGGTGTGGTGGTAGGTGTCGTAGCCGACGTCCTCGAGGTCGTTGTGTTTGCCGCCGGCGCGGATGCATTTCTGGGTGTCGGCGGCGCGGGTGTCGGAGGCGGGGCGGGCGCCGGCCCATTTGGAGACGTCGGCCTGTTTATCGCCGAGGAAGATGGGCACGAACTGGTTCATGCCGGCGTTGGTGAAGAGCAATCCGGGGGAGTCCGGCAGGAGCGACGACGAGGGCACGATCGTGTGCTGCTGGGAATGGAAGAAATCGAGGAAGGACTGGCGGATTTGCGCGGAGGTCATCGGCAGGGGGAAAAGGGGCAAACAGACACGCGCGGGCGGGGCGAGGCAAGCGGGGAGTAAGCAAGAGCGCCTGGGCTCGGGAAGCAGCGGTCAGTTCAGGCCAAGTGTAATAAAATCGTAAAATACAAAGGACCGGGGGCTTTTCGGAGGGACAATGGCCAGAGTTTAAAATACCGCTAACGGTATGCGAATCGCGGACTCAAAGCCCCTCAACGTGCTCGGCTAGGGTGCGGCCACCCCTTGTTTACCCACTCATGAAATCACCCGTTATTAAACGGACCAGAGGTTTACCACCAAAGGCAGGGAACACGGTTTCGGAACCGAGCGGCAAGGTGTCCGCTCCCACAGAAGACGAACTGGAGCGGCTGAGGCAGGAGCTTGAAACTCGCACACGTGAACTGGAGACGGAAAGAGCCGAACTGGGGCGGGCAAATGCGGTGGTTCAGAACAGTCTGGCGAGATACACCGAACTCTTCGACTGCGCACCGGTGGGTTATTTCGATCTGGCCGAGGACGGCAGCGTCCAGCTGGCGAACTTGACTGCGGCGCGTTTTGCAGGGGTCGAGCGGGAGCGCCTGCTGGGAACGCCCTTCAATCTGCTGGTTAACGAGGAGCAGCGAAAAGAGTTCGGGGCTTTTTTGGAGCAAGTGTTCGCGTCCGGTTGCAAGGCGAGTTGCGAGTTGCGCTTGGTGAAGGCACCGGGGCGATCCGAACAGGCGGTGAGAATCGAAGCCGTGCTCGCTTCGGACAGGCTGTCGTGTCGCGTTATGATGCTGGACATCACGGATCAGAAAAAAACGGAGCGGGCGCTGAGGGATAGTGAGGCATTTAACCGGGCCACCCTTGATGCGCTGGGCGCGCTGGTCGTGGTTCTGGATCACGAGGGAACCATACTGGCGAGTAACAGCGCATGGAGAGGCTTCGCCTCGCTAGGCGCGGCCGATTGGCAGAAAGTAAGCGAAGGGAGAAACTACCTTAAGGTGTGCGAAAAGTCCGCCGCCGGTGGCTGCGCGGACGGGGCCAAGACACTCAAGGGCATACGGGAGGTCATCTCGGGAAAGCTGGCCAACTGGAGCCACGAATACCCCTGCCATTCTCCGAGCGAGTGGCGCTGGTTTCTGTGTCATGTCACCAGACTGCCAGGCGTGGGGCCCGTGAGAGTCGTTGTGGCGCACGAGAACATCACCCCCATCAAGCTCGCGCAGGAGGCGCAACGGGCGGGGGCGGAGCGCTTGCGCCTCGCGGTGCAGGCGGCCAACCTCGGCCTTTGGGACTGGGATGTGACGACCAACCGAGTGGATTTTTCGGCCGAATGGTCGCGGCAGCTCGGTTACGACAGCTCCGAGATCGGCCACGGCTTCGATGAGTGGGAGACCCGCCTGCATCCCGATGATCGCGAGCAAGCGCTGGTGCAGATCAAACGCTATGTCGATCGACCGGAGGGGCCACACCAGGCGGAATTTCGTCTGCGGCATAAAAATGGTTCCTGGCGCTGGATTTACACGCGAGCGGAGATGTATCGGGATGCGGCCGGGAAACCCACGCGCATGATGGGCTGGCACATCGACGTGACCGAACAACGTCAACTGGCCTTTCATGCGCTGCGCGCGCAGCGATTGGAGGCCATCGGAACATTGGCCGGGGGAGTTGCGCATGACCTGAACAACATCCTGGCGCCGACCCTGCTCGTCACCGAGATGATGCGGCGCAAGACGCAAAACCCCGAGCTCTTGCGCCTGGTGGCCATGATCGAGGATGGCACACGACGCGGGGCGCATATTGTCCGGCAAGTTTTGGTATTCAGCCGGGGCAGCCAGGGATTGCGCACGCAGTTGCACTTGCAGAGCATGCTGCGAGAGTTGCGAACCCTGATACAGGAGACGTTTCCCAGGGAGATTTCGATCAGGTTTGAGGTGGCATCCGAATTAAAACCCATACGGGCGGATGCGACGCAGATACATCAAGTGTTGATGAACCTGTGCCTCAATGCGCGTGATGCCATGTTGCCGGGGGGCGGGGCACTGACTTTAGTCGCGCGCAATGTCGAAGTGTCGGCCGATGAAGCAACCCTGCATTCACCAGCCAAACCCGGTCCGCATGTATTGCTGGAAATCAAAGATACGGGACATGGCATATCCGACAAAATAATCGGCCTGATTTTCGACCCCTTTTTCACCACTAAAGACGTCGGCAAAGGCACCGGGCTTGGCTTGTCCTCGGCGCTCGGTATCGTGCGAAGCCACCAGGGATTCATAACCGTATCCAGCGAGCAAAGCAGTGGATCTTTTTTTCGGGTTTACCTGCCGGCTGACGAGGTAAGCGAGATCACTGATCCACGCATGATCGAAGCGGGCAACCTTCCCGGTGGCATGGGTGAGACCATCTTGGTGGTGGATGACGAACCGGTATTGCGCAACACCACAAAACTCCTGCTCGAGGACAACGGATATCGCGTTTTGACGGCGGTAAACGGACGGGATGCGTTGCGGGTGTATGCCGAGGAGCAGGGCGTCATCAGACTGATGATCACGGATATGATCATGCCAGAAATGGACGGCGCGAAACTCATCCGCGAGATACACCGTATCGCACCCAACCTGCCGATCATGATATCGACCGGGCACATGGAGCAGTCCGACCCTGACGAGCTAAAAGGGCTGGGGGTTCTGGAAATCCTGCAGAAACCCTACGGAGCCGACAAACTGCTCGCGGCCGTTCGCCGGCTCTTGCCAGCGACACGCCTGCGTGAGTGAGGCGTGCCGCCGACCAAGCGGTTTACAGATTAGCGATAATGGCGTCGGCCATCGCCTTGGTGCCTACGGAAGGCTTGCCAAAGGCGATATCTCCGGTGCGCACACCGTCGGTGGCGACGGCCTTGCGGACGGCGGCTTCGATCCTGGCGGCGACGGCGTCGAGGCCGAAGCTGTAGCGCAGCATCATGGCGACGGAGAGAATCTGGGCGCTGGGATTGGCGATACCCTTGCCGGCGATGTCGGGGGCGGTGCCGCCGGCGGGCTCGAAGAGGCCGAAGGGCAGGCCGAGGGAGTTTTTACCCGTGCCGAGCGAGGCGCTGGAGAGCATGCCGAGGGAGCCGCAGATGACGGCCATCTCGTCGGAGAGGATGTCGCCAAACATGTTCTCGGTGAAGAGCACGTCGAACTGGTTGGGATCGCGCGCGAGCTGCATGGCGGCGTTGTCGACATACATGTGGCTGAGGGCGATCTCGGGGTGGTGCTTGGCGAAATAGGCGGTGACGACGCGGCGCCAGAGCACGGAGGTTTCGAGGACGTTGGCCTTGTCCACCGAGCAGACTTTTTTACCGCGAGCCTTGGCGGTGACGGCGGCGACCTCGGCGATACGCTCGATCTCGGAGGTTTTGTAAACCATGGTGTCGATGGCCATCTCCTCGCCGTTTTCGAGCAAGGTGGTGGTCTTGGGCTGGCCGAAATAGATGCCGCCGGTGAGTTCGCGAATGCAGACGATGTCGATGCCGTTGGGGATGCGGGCGGTCTTGAGCGGGGAGGCGTCGGTGAGATCCGAATACAGGAGGCCGGGGCGGATGTTGGCGAAGAGGTTGAAGGCCTTGCGCAGGGGCAGGAGGGCGGCGCGCTCGGGCTGTTCCTTGGGCGGGAGCTTCTCCCACTTCGGGCCGCCGACGGAACCGAAGAGAATGGCGTCGGCCTCGCGGCAGAGGGAGAGAGTGGAGTCGGGGAGAGCCTTGCCGTGGTTGTCGATCCCGGCGCCGCCGACGTCCGCGACCACGAAGTCGAGGGTCAGGCCTTCCTTGTGGGCA